>QMLW01000374.1 GCA_003646935.1 Deltaproteobacteria bacterium | reverse complement strand
TAACTTCCCTGTCAAGAGAAATCTTACCAATAAACCACTGCCCCATTTTCTTAAGAACCCCTGTCTGCCGACAGGCAGGCATTATTCCATCATTCCAATATTCAATTGTGAGCGAAGCGAACTAAGTTCTTATTGATACCTATATATAATAATGTTGCGTCGGTGTATTCGACAATAATCGTTTACCCATGTCAATTCGAAACACAATATGCAATATATGCCTACTAATGGGAAGGCGGATAAAACAAATCGCGGCCAAACCCACACTCACCAACTACCTACTATCCCTTACTGACGAACGCCCTTGCCTGTTTTCAGCTGCTGTTGCCTTTCTCGCTCTGATTCTAAGGGCGATGGCCCTGCTCTCATTGAAAGATAGTATCTACTTCGACTTTCTCCTATGGGATGAAAGAGTTTACCACACATGGGCCATGAAGATAGCAGATGGAACCTATCAATCAACGTCAATCTATGAATTTGCCCCCCTTCCAGCCTATCTCATGGCTTTTATCTATACCCTCTTCTCACCTGATATCCTCTATATCAGGGTGCTGAATATCATCCTCGGGACACTCACCTGTTACCTTGCCTACCTTATCGGAAAGGAGGTGGCCAACCGTGCGATTGGACTTGTTGCCTGCCTCATCGCTGCATTGTATAAGCCATTCATCTTCTATAGCATCGTACCGCTAAAGACCTCTCTCTCGCTGTTTCTGTTTGCCCTGGCTATCTATTTTATTACGGCTATCCTCAACAAACCCAGCCCGCTCAAAGTGCTTCTCTTGGGTATTATTGCAGGCCTTATGCTCAATGTCCGCATGAACTACGGAATTATCATTCCTCTCATGCTGTTCATACTTCTCCTGCGCCTATCCAAAGAAAATGCCAAATTGAAGGCTCTTCTTGTAATATCGGTCTTGTTTATTGCCGGTACCGCAATGTCTATGTCACCATTTTTGGCAAGGAACTATAAGGTAGCCGGTAAATTCGCCCTTACCACCACGCAATCAGGATTTAACCTCTATTTGGGAAATAATCTTGAAAATCCGGATCCATATTACCGCCCTGTTCCCTTTGCCTCGTCATCGCCTTTCAAACAGGGGGTACAGTTTACTATAGAAGCGAGCAGGAGAATGCATAAAAAAGTATCCCCTCAGGAGGCTTCATTGTACTGGAGCCGGGAGGTACTCACAGCAGCCGTAGAGCAACCCGCTGAGTTCATATGGAAACTATTCCAAAAGGTATTGGTCTTTTTCAACCAGTTCGAAGCGGGGGATCATTACCATATTGGTTTTGTAAGCGACTATGTGGGGTTTTTAAAATTCCCCTTTTTCAGTCTGTGGTTGATTCTCCCCTTTGGCATGGCTGGAATGCTGGTATCCATAGTAAGATGCAAGAAACTGCTTGCGTTAGGTGCTGTCTTCTTCCTTTACGCCCTCACCCTCATCGCATTCTTTACCAACACAAGGTACAGGTTGCCAGTAGCAGTAATCCTTATACCCTCTGCTGTCATTGGAATACATGTCCTAGGATCTTTTCTCAAGAATAAGGAGTTCAGAAATATCGCCCTCTACGCATCAATAGTCCTCGGTTTCTTTATCGTGGAATTCCTACCTATCCGGGGCACCGATGATATGACCGCCAAAATTGACAGGGAAAAGGCATTGCAGGAAAAGAAGCAATTGAGGTATATCTCCTCATTCTACGATGTCTTCTAGGGATGACCGATCCTTGGCTCAATGAACACCCGATAGGCCTTTTTCTCCGGCCCTCTAAGAAGGCTCACGAAGTGGGGGAGAAAACCCTCTCTCCTTGGCCTGACATCCCAAACGTGAAAATACTTCATCCCCTCTCCCATCGAGGAAAAAAATCTTTTCGGCTCTTTACGAAACCCTACTGCATGCCAAAGGCTGCAAGGAGCATGAGAGGCAACGCATGGTGAGGCCACTAATGCTACGTAACAAAACAAAAAAGAGAGAAGCAGCCTCTAAGCCTCTCTATATGTCGGCGTTGATAACCCATGCGAGCTATGCCGCAGAGGGCAAAGGAAAGCCTTGCACAAAAACCCTCTGTCCTATATCAATAGGCAAGCTCTCGCTGGTAGATGGTTAAAAAAGTGCAATGAATGTAAAGGTATTCGCGACACTCTTTCTTGCGGTTTTCTCCGTTGCCCTGGGCGTAGGCCTGATGGTTCCCCTGCTGCCGGTTTACGCTCATGAACTCGGGGCAACGGGCCTTGCTATTGGATTCATCTTTGGTGCCTTCTCCCTTTCAAGAACCATGTTTCTCCACTACTTCGGCAGGGCCTCGGATACAAAGGGCAGAAAGCCGTTTATCACCATTGGGCTTCTCGCTTATTTCCTCGTCTCCCTCGCCTTTATGTTCACCGAAAGCATAGGGCTCTTTATCCTTATACGCTTCTTTCAGGGGATCGCCTCGGCCATGATCTTCCCCGTAGCCCTGGCTTATGTGGGCGATATTACCCCAGAGGGAAAGGAGGGCTTCGTTGTGGGCCTCTTTAACGTATCCCTTTACGGGGGCTGAGCTTAGGCCCGCTCATCGGCAGCATAGTAAAGGATACCCTCGACATCCGGATCTCATTTCTCACCATGGGATTGTTTAATCTCGCCGGTTTTCTTCTCTGCCTTGCATTCCTCCCGCCGACAAAGGATAAAAGCCTGCGTACTCGTGCCCGAACACTTCTTACCTATATGATCCTCATAAAGGACAGACCCCTCGGAGGGCTCTTCGTCTTTCGGCTGGTATATACGGCATGCATTGGGATCGTGTGGGGCTTCCTGCCGCTCTTCGCGGACATGGAATTCCACTTATCGGGCTCGCTGATCGGGGTTGCCGCTACTCTCGTGCTAACCAGGGATTTCCCTTCCCCTGCCAAAGGCTCAGTATAGCTCAATGCGTATCTTATGATGCGATCAAATTGAGC
>QMLW01000373.1 GCA_003646935.1 Deltaproteobacteria bacterium | reverse complement strand
TACAAGGAGTTCGGCGGCACCGAGGTGCAGGTCGAGGGAGAGGACTATATCCTGTTTACCGAGGATGACCTTCTGGCTAAGTACCTCGCGGTGGACAAGATCCCGGAATAGGGATCGATGAGAAGAACGGTGCGGGAAGGTAGGGCATACCCGTACGTTTACCAATCAATAACAGTTTCTTGCCTTATTGAGGGAATAGGTTACCGGTATGCCCCTGATGCAGTGCCATTGCTTTGAGTAGGAAGAAAGAGAGTGCGGGAGAGAAGGATGAAGTGTCGTTACCACCCTGATAGGGAGGCCAAAGTGGTATGCCAGAAGATGGGGCTCGGTTATTGCCAGGACTGCCTGGATAATTGTGAGGCATGCACAGATCCCTGTACGTACTGTAAGTTCAGGCAATCATGCATCATATGGGAGCTCTGCCGAAGGAGCGAGAAGAGATATCGTCTGGAGAGAGCAGCCAGCGGCGGGTTGGAGACGTAGCCCAAAAAGGAAGCACATCAATCGGGATCTTACTAGAAAAACCATGTATATGCAATGGTGATGGTTACGAAAATGGATGAAAAGGAGTCGCCCAAGGGTATTCATTCTGGAAGCAGGGATGAGATCGTGCTGAGAGGCATTACGATCTGTCCCGGTATCGGGATTGGAAGGGTGCGAGTCCTTGATAGGCGACGTGTTTTCCCCAGAACCAAGATTCCGGCGGATCAGGTACAATCGGAAAAACAACGCTACGATCAGGCTTTACAACTGGTGAGCGATCACCTGATCGAGCATATCAAGGAAGACCATTCCGATTCATCGCTCAGCACTTCGCTGATATTGAAAAGCCACCAGGCGATGCTGACCGACGAGCAGTTTCATGATGCGGTCCGCTCCAGGATTGTAGCCGAATGCAAGAACGCAATATGGGCGCTCGAGCTGGAGGCCATGAAGATCATCGCCCAGCTCGAGGCGAGCAGGAGCCCTTATCTCGCCTCGCGCGCGGAGGACGTGAGGGATTTAGTCACGAGCATCGGAAACGCCCTCTCTGCAACACCGCAGGCATACAAAAAGGCTTTGCCGCAAAAGAAGGAATTCCAAATCTTAATCTCCGGGGACCTTTACCCGTCATGGGCCATTGAGGCTCGTCGTTTTAGATCCGTCGCATTTGCTACCGAAAGCAATGCCCTTTCCTCACATGCAGCAATCCTTCTCAAGGGCTTCGGGATTCCCACCGTGGGCGGGGTGCGTGGCCTCAGGGAACACGTGGAAGACGGAGATGAGGTGATCGTCGACGCCATTGACGGGGTCGTTATCGTTCGACCAGGTGCTGAAACTGTTCAAAAGTTCACTGCCTTGAAACAGCAGTTCGAACTTCCCGAAGACCTGGCTCCCTTACCAGCCATTGGGGGCACAACTAAGGACAATACCCCTATTCGTCTGATGGCGAATATCGACAATCCCGATCAAATCCAGCTCGTTCGCAGCAATCGACTCGAGGAAGTCGGCCTGTTTCGTACGGAATTCTCGGTTTTGCAATCGAACTCCTTTCCCAAAGAGGAGGAACAATATGCCATCTATCGGCATGTGTTCACTGCTGCTGGGAGTAGGGTAGTAATCCGCACCTTTGATATCGGCGGCGATAAACAGATTGCCGGCCTCAACTACTGCACCGGGCAGAATCCCGCTTTAGGGGTTCGAGGGGTGCGCAGGCACCTCTTGCGGCACCCCGAGGAACTCCGGGTTCAACTCCGCGCCATTCTTCGTGCCGCAGTGGGATGTCGGGCGGACATATTGCTTCCCATGGTCACCACAGCGGATGAGATTCGTCAGGTAAAGAACATCCTTGAGGACGTCAAAGAAGAATTGCGCAAGGAGGGGAGTCCATTCTCCGATGAGGTCTGTCTTGGCGCTATGATCGAGGTGCCTGCCGCGGCAATAGGGGTAAGTGAGATTTTGGCTGAGGTGGATTTCGTCAACATCGGGACCAATGATCTGCTCCAGTACTTCGTGGCTGCTGACAGGGATAATGTAGCTGTTCTCGGGTACGAGAACTTTGAGAACAAGGCATTTCTTTGGCTGCTGGAATTCATTATAGAGCGGGCCGCTGAATTGGGAAAGGAACAGGCCGTGACTGTTTGCGGTGAGGGCGCTTCACATCCGGAGCTGTCCCAATCCTGCTCGGCCTAGGCTTCAGGTCTTTGAGTATTACCCCAACCGCTGCTCAGTCGGTCCGTGCCGCCATTGCACGTGTTGATTTGCGCTCCTCAGCAGGCGCCTAAAAAGCGAGGTCTTCATGAGATGATTTCCCTCGGCTCAATGGGCCAGATGTATTTTATGCATATTCCCGTTCATGGCACGGCAGACTTCTCCCTCATGGTGACCCCAAAACAGAGGGATCGCCTCAGGAGGCAGGTTATGGGGGAGAGGGAAAAACAGCATCAAGGAGGAACATATGGATATCATGTTCAAGGAATTTACGCTTGGCACGGTAAGGCTTATAAACCGGTTCGTATTTCCGCCGATTAAGCTTGCCTATGGCAACCCTGACGGCACGGTGACGGACCGGCAGCTGATATTTTATCAACAGATTGCCAGACAAGGACCTGCGGTGGTGATACTGGAGCCCGTCTCTGTTACCCCTGAGGGGAAGGAGCACCCCAAACAGCTCTGCGTCCATCTTCCTGGAAGCAGCGGGGAGCTCAAGAAGATCGTTGAGGTGATCCATAACGAGGATCGCCTTGCCTGCCTTCATCTGAACCACGCCGGTGCTGCCGCCAACCCTATGGCAACGGGCGCCAAGCCAAAGGCCCCTTCGGGCCTCACCTGTCCGGCCAGCGGTCAGGAAGCAGAGGCCCTGAGCGTGGAGGAGATAGACGGTATTATTGCCGGCTACAGGGTAGCGGCACAACATGCCGTCAAGGCGGGATTCGACCTGATCGAGATCCAGGCCGGTCACGGCTACCTCATATCGC
>QMLW01000372.1 GCA_003646935.1 Deltaproteobacteria bacterium | reverse complement strand
TAGTGGGACAAGGGGCAAAGAATTTTCTGAGAACTCATACGATTGATATCGCAGGTGGCTTATTGTTCCTGCTTTTTGTCATATTTATCGGATGGCCTATTTTAACGGTACTGGCAAAGAGTGTATATGGCTCAGAGGGATTTACCTTAGAGTTTTATAAAAAATTTTTCACTGCTTATTTCTATCGTTCTTTTTTGAATACCCTGTTTCTCGGCGCTCTGACTACATTTGTGTGTATAACTGCCGGTTTTTGTATTGCTTTCCTCACCACGCGCGGACCTCATTTTCTTCGTATACCTTTGAAATGGATTACGCTCTTACCTCTGATAGCACCACCATATATATTTGCTCTTTCATTAATCATACTTTTTGGACGAAATGGGTTAATAACAGAAACGCTTAATCTGAGGTGGGATATATTTGGCTTTCCAGGATGTGTTATAGCTCAGACACTTGCCTTTATTCCTTTGGCCTATCTGATGATTGAAAACACCCTCAGCTCCCTTGACCCGAGCTTAGAGGATAGTGCTGCTAATCTGGGGGCTTCGGAAGGGAAAGTTTTACGCAGCATCATTATCCCTTTATTAACTCCAAGTTTTCTGAAGGCCATTCTTATCGTTTATGTCATGGCAGTAGCAGAGTTTGGGAATGTGGCAATTTTGTGTGGGAGAACTCCATTCCTGGCACCGGATATCTATACGATCATTACAGGTATTGAGCACGATTTTAATATGGCCGGTGTTTTATCTATGTTTTTAATCTTTCCTTGCGCAATCATTTTCATAATACAAAACTACATTATCAAAGGAAAAGGTTATGTAACAGTTTCCGGCAAGCCCGTTTCTACAGAGCCCAGACCCATAAGCCCACATATCTTAATACCAATGATCGTCATCTCTTTTATCACATGTGGCATTATTTTGCTTTCTTTCGGAGTGGTTGGACTCGGGGCATTTACGAAGATTATTGGCTTTAATAATACATTTACCCTCGACCATATTTTGGATTGGCGTGCTAATGATGCACTTATTAATAGTTTAGAAGTTTCCCTGCTTGCAGGTTTATTTGGTGCAATATTAGGAGTTTTGGTAGCCTATGCAGTCATACGGGGGAAATTCAGGGGTCTAACTTCTCTTGAAGGATTGTATCTGGCAGGGTTTGCTCTCCCTGGCACCGTTCTGGGGATTGGCTATGTCTTTGCCTTTAATAGCCCGCCCTTGCTGCTTACTGGAACAATGGCAATTTTAGTTCTTAGCTGTGTGTTCCGCTTTGTGGCTGTAGGTATGGAGGCAGGCATTACTAAACTACAGCAGCTTAGCATTGAAGTTGAAGAGGCATCCACAAACTTGGGAGCGAGTACTATCACGACATTCAGGAGAATAGTTTTGCCCATCATCTTCCCTGCAGCTTTATATGGATTTATATATGTCTTTATGACCACAATGGTATCCTTAAGCGCTGTGATTTTCCTTACTTCCCCAGGGTATCCCTTGGCTTCTGTATTTATCTTCCAATGGGCAAATTATGGTTACATAGGACTGGCATCCGCCACGGTTGCTAAATTAATTGTGATTGTAGGTATTTGTATAGCAATTATCCAATATATGAGCAAATGGACGGGATTAAGCATAACAAGAAGGGGTTAAAATGCATGATGAAAGAAAACTGATGTTAGTTCTCGATGATATCCATAAATCCTTTGGTGATTTTGAAGCGGTACGGGGTGTCTCTGCTGATATCAAAGAGGGAGAATTGATCACCTTTTTGGGACCGAGTGGCTGTGGCAAGACCACTCTATTAAGAATTATTAGTGGATTAACTACACCTAATTCAGGGAAGATAATTCTGGACGGCCAGGTAATTAACGATATAACCCCTGAAAAGAGAGGCATCCAGATGTGCTTTCAAAATTACGCTCTATTTCCTCACCTTACCGTATCAGGTAATATCAGATATGGGCCTGAGGTTCAGAAATGGGAGAAAAACCGGATAGAAGAGCGAGTGGAGGAAATGCTTCATCTCGTTCGCTTGGATGGATTGGGCGATCGCCGAATTGATGAGCTAAGCGGCGGGCAGCAACAACGTGTAGCTCTTGCCAGAGCTTTAGCGTTGGAGCCAAAAGTGTTGCTGTTGGATGAACCTCTTTCCAATTTGGATGCCAACCTTCGGCTACAAATGCGAGACATGCTTCGTGAGATTCAGAGTCGAGTAAATATAACCACTGTTTTTGTTACCCACGATCAGGTTGAAGCGATGACTATTTCAGATAGGCTTATCATTATGAGGGAAGGAGTGGTAGAGCAAGTTGGGCCTCCTGTTGCTATTTACGAAAACCCAGATAATGAATTTATTGCCAGTTTTATCGGCTATGTTAATATTTTAAAGGGTGAGGTTAAGAGTATAAGCAAGGATTCGAAATCCGCCATTGTCTCAACAGAGTTAGGTGATTTGGAAATTCTAGCTAGCAAGAAAGATATTAAGGTAGGCTGGAGAGTCTATCTCATTGTCAGACCTGAAACTGTAATTATAGGCTCACCTGAGGAGAGAACAGATATAAATATCGTTAAGGGTACTATAAGAAGTATCATGTATGCGGGTTCCACGGTCAAATATGTAGCTGACATCGAAGGCAAAGATCTCATTATAGACCAATACGACCCTGCCACTCAAGGAATGCACGGGATGGGTGATAAAGTTATGGTTACCATTCCTCGAAATGTTCACGTCTTAAAATAGTAGAAGACAATTAACTCTTCAGAAATGTTTACATATCTCATGAAATCTCATATATTTGGTCACCAAAAGATCAACGTGCTTTAAACTCTAATCGAGTGCGCATAGATTATTAATCTCTTCCCCACTTCTTCAGATAATCACCAAAGATTTCCTCGTCAGAGGGAACATACTCTTCAACGGGAACTGAGAGCCAGGTATAGTTGAGGAAATGCCTCCAGTTGATATTGTCACTGGT
>QMLW01000371.1 GCA_003646935.1 Deltaproteobacteria bacterium | reverse complement strand
TTGCAAAGCAGGAGCGAACGTGTTGCTGTCTGTTTTGCTCACAACAGCCATGGAATAATAAAGATATCGGTTTCTCCCTATTTACAAGAGTTTCTACAATAACTCTTTTGATCAGTTGGTCATTCCTGCAATGGATACATGAATAAAGCCTTTCTTGAGCATATTTAGCATTACCTGGCTTCTCTAATCTGGCTCGGGGTAATGTACTATACCAGCAATCATAAAGCTTTCAATTTCAATTCACTCTAGTTCCCATTTTGTGTCAAATTGTTATATATGAATAGTCAAGTTGCGATTCAGCATGAGTTTCAGGTAAGTAAACCGGCGGCAAAGAGGCCGAAGATATGAATAAAAAATACATATGTTATAATAACAATTATAAGAAGAGTCGCCAACAATTAGTAAAGCCTCGCGTCTCAATCCGGGGCTTTTTACTATAGCTTAGTGCATGTAAGAGGCAACATATGGAACTTCAGAAGAAAAACGGTCACTTACCAGATTATGTACTGATTGAGCGTCAGGAAATGCTGCGAGGTGTGGGATATACTGATGAAGCGATTAAAAAGGTTCACATTGGTGTTGCAAGTAGCTGGGGTGAGGTAAATCCGGCAGCAATCAACTTAGATCGTATTGCAGCAGCTGTAAAGGATGGTATCTGGGCAGCTGGCGGCATTCCCAGAGAATTTGTTATTAGTTCCATATGTACCAGTATGGCTGGAGGTGACAATTATCACTTGCCTCACAGAGATTTAATTGCCAGTTATATAGAGACAGTGGCCAAAACAAATCTATTGGATGGATTGGTTTTTGTGCCTGTCTGTGACGATGTGATACCTGGCCACCTCATGGCTGCAGCTAGGTTGAACATACCCTCTATCGTAGTTACAGGAGGATATATGCAGCTCAATAGGTACAAAGGAAAATCCCTTGATCCGTTGGATGTAGCTCCTAAGCATTATAACAAACTAACAGCCTTTCACGAAATTAAAAACATATAAATATCAGCTACTTACAAGATGGAAAAGAATCAATTTCCTAACCCTTTAAAAACCATGTTATTTCATATAGTTACATATCCTCTTTTGACAATTTTAGCCAAATTTGAGCCATTTTTGACCCCTCAAAAAGGACTAGTTAGGAAGATGGTATTTCGTGAAGCATCAATTCCATTTAAAGGTAACTTCTTTTATTATCAAATAAATCTCTTCCTAACCTTCTCAATTTGGTATCCTCTGTTTCGTGAATATTTTACGCCTTTCACGAAATTGGAGGAGAATATGGAACAATTAGGCTTGATTCCCGTTGATAACCTTCCCCCAAAAATAAAGTATGGCCTTCTCTTCGAACATCTCCCATCACTTTGCCTAAGAGAAAAAGTTAGAGGCCGAAGACCCTTTCCCAGAGACGCTTTGCTCAAGGCATTTATCTATAAGACCCTTCGCCGAGTAAATACCCTCACAGACTTAACCTTTGAGCTCCAGAGCAATCCCTCGATCTGCCAGGCAGTAGGGCTCAATCCTTATCGGACACCACCCTCCATAGAAAGATACTCTGAATTTCTCCATGCAACACCTCACCCAATTTTGCAAGACATACGCAACCAATTGGGGCAATCACTTGTAGAGGAAAAGGTCATATTGGGAAAATATCTCCTTATGGACTCCTGTCCTATTGTGGTCAATGCAAGGG
Source organism: Deltaproteobacteria bacterium (assembly GCA_003646935.1). Taxonomy (GTDB): domain Bacteria; phylum Desulfobacterota; class DSM-4660; order Desulfatiglandales; family B25-G16; genus B25-G16. Next base: position 1,287 of record QMLW01000371.1, on the reverse strand, counting down.
AGAACAATCTTAAAACCTCAGTCTCTAATCGCTTCGATAAGACTCGAAGCCTCAAAGCAGATCCTGATGCACGGCTCGGGATCTTGATCCATTTTCCTCAACCTTTCAAGAAAGAGGTTCGCTACTTCTGGGGCTACAGAAATCACATCGTGGCTGATGCCGAGGAGGAACTCCCGCTTTGGGAAGTTACCCATCCCGCTAACATAAGCGAAGTCTCTCAGGCCATCCCCATGCTTCAAAAAACGAAAGAGACATTCTCTGTGATGATCGAAACTGTTGGCGGAGATGCAATTTATGACACAGAAAAAATCCTTCGTTTCATAATCGAAGATCTCAAAGCCCAAGCAGTTATCCCACGCAATCCAAGAAATGAGCAAACAACACCCTATACTGTCAAAGGCAATGATGTTTACTGCGAGGCAAATCTAGCCATGTACCGCAAGGGAAAAATGACGATAAAGAGGACCGGGGTGACTTACCTCCAGTATTCATGCCCTATCTACTTTGGCAGAGATAGACAGCGGCATCTACTCTGTCCTGCCGCCCATCCAAAGTTCATCAACCAGAAAGGGTGCAATGTCTTGATTCGTCTGACACCCAGCATCCGCCAAGATATCGATTATGGAAGCAATACATTCAAAGAGCTATATAATAAACGCACATCAGTAGAGAGGGTGTTTTCAAGGCTTCTCTCTATCGCTATGCAAGATCCGCCCGTAAAAGGGTTAAATGCGATTCGAAATCATTGCACGATCGCCCATATAACAGTACTATTGGTTGCTTTGGCAGCAAAACGCTCAGGGAATCCAGACAAAATTCGTTTCGTTAGATCATTCATCCCTAATTTTTTGACTGAGCATGGAAAATGAATTTCGTGAAGCCCTATAACAAACTAAAAGAGGGTAAGATTGGCATAGATGAATTTAGCGAGATCCAGGATCGGGCATGTCCCGGCGTTGGAGCCTGTCCTGTTATGGGAACAGCCAACACAATGGCTGCAATGGCAGAAGCTTTAGGGATGTCGCTTCCCAATAATGCTTCTCTCCCGGGATCGGATTCCCGATTATTGCGGCTAGCCTTCAATGCTGGAGAAAGAATTATTTACCTGCATCAGAGAGGAATAAGACCTTCTGATATTATGTCTATTGATGCATACAAAAATGCCATACGTGTGCTTATGGCCATTGGGGGCTCAACCAATGCCGTTTTGCATCTACAGGCCATCGCATTAGAATTGGATTTGGACATTTCACCCGAAACTTTCAATGCATTGAGCCAGAAGACGCC
>QMLW01000370.1 GCA_003646935.1 Deltaproteobacteria bacterium | reverse complement strand
GACAAGCAAAAACCTGGAAGTGGCCACCTTTGCAGGCGGCTGCTTCTGGTGCGTGGAGTCCGATTTTGAGAAGGTTGATGGTGTTGTCGAGGTCATCTCCGGGTATACCGGCGGCAGCACGGAGGATCCTGCCTACAGGGAGGAGCTCAATCGATCCGGACGGTTCGACAAGCCTATAGTGACGGAGATCGTACTGCTCTCTAAGTTCTACAGGGCAGAGGACTACCATCAGAACTACCACAAGACCCACCCGATCCGCTACAAGTTCTACCGCTTCAACTCGGGAAGGGATCAGTTCTTGAAAAAGGCGTGGAGCGAGAGGACAGCAGCCTTTTCATGAAACGGGTGGAGGTCCGAAGCAGGCACGGGGACTCTCACTTGGGACACGTGTTTCCCGATGGACCGTGGCCCACGGGCTTGAGGTACTGCATCAATTCAGTCTCTACGATCCTCTCACAGAATACCTCCAGGGAGGCCACGGTTTTGGGCTTTGAGAACCTGCGGAAGAGGTTGGATGTATCCCCCCAGGTCCTTGCCGAGGCGAGCCTCGATGACATCAAGGAGTGCATCAGGCCTGCGGGCCTCTACAACACCAAGGCACCTCGCATTAAGGAACTCGCGCGGGTTATAGTCGATGAATACGAAGGGGATCTCGACGGGTTGTCCCGTATGCCGGCCGCTATGGCTAGGGAGCAGTTGATGAAGATCCCCGGAATAGGCTATAAAACCGCCGATGCCTTTCTGTCGATAGTTGAAATTATCTTTAATCCGTACTAAGAGTCATGAGGTGGATTGACTTTTTCCGACAAGTGGCTAACCTAATGGATATTCGATAGTACCAATCGTTTTGGATGAGCGATGCCAACTTTCACCTCTACCTTGAACGGGGTAGGTGGCAACGGTGCGAAGGCATACCAATGTATCGGCTGTGATGGGCTGATCACCCACTCGGATCGGCTGATTATCATAGGGGGGACTAATAGGCACCTCTTTGTGAATCCCACGGGCGTTGAGTGCGATATCCATACCTTTTACTCCTGCCCCGGTGCCATAGCCGTCGGGGAGGCTACCGAGGCCCATACATGGTTTTCGGGCTATTGCTGGCGCATGGCCTTCTGCCGTCACTGCGGCCAGCACCTGGGGTGGCACTATGAGGCGGTTTCTAGATACGAGCGACCATTGGAGTTCTGGGGTATCCTCATCGCACAGCTCAAGAGCATGTAATTCTCTTGGAGATGTATGTTCACTGCGAGCCGCCCGTATACGGAGTTGTCTCTTTCGGGCGTGGGGAAGCGGTATTGATGGGGGCTGGTGGCTGAGGTGAATAAGTCCATGATGGGAGTATGGTGTTTTTAAGGTCTTCTTAAGGATAAATACGAGAGATGGAGGGAAAGGTTATGCCTACAAAATTCTCAGAAGTCCCGGTTGGCGAGCTTCGAGCTCACGTGGACCCGCAATCGTTCTCCTTTGAGAGTACTGCAACCCTTGAGCCCCCTGCCGAGCCCCTGCTTGGTCAAGAGAGGGCAAGCGATGCCATCAAGTTCGGGATGGGCATAAAGGACAACAACTACCATATCTTCATTGCCGGCCCCTCAAAGGCCGGGCTCACCTATGCTGCCAGGACCTACCTCGAAGAACAGGCAAAAAAGGAGCCCACGCCGCCAGACTGGTGCTATGTATACAACTTCAAGGAGCCGGATAAGCCCAAGAGCTTGAAGATTTCCTCAGGCCAGGGAAAGGAGCTCAAGAAGGATATGCAGGAGTGCATCGGCGCTCTCCAGACAAAAGTCCCCGAGGTATTCGACAGCGACGACTATAGGGCGAGGGATGAAGAGCTGCAACAGGGCTTTGAACAATATCGACAGAGGACCATTGACGGATTGTCCGACCTCGCGAAAAAGGAAGGATTCATGCTTCAGGTCTCCCAGGTGGGCATGGTCCTTATTCCCTCCTCAAAACAGGGTCAACCGCTCAGCCAGGAGGAGCTGGCTCAACTGGACAAGGAGGAAAAGGAGAAGCTAAAGGAGAAGAGCGAGAAGCTCCAGGACAAGATGAGGGGAACGGTTAAGAAGCTCCGTGACGCAGAGTCGGAGTTAAAGCAAAAGAAAGATGACCTCAAGAAGGATATCGCCCGCTACGTTGTGAACCAGCAGGTGGAACCGTATCTGGAGAAGTACAAGGAAGAGAGTGATGTAATTGAACACCTCAAGCTCGTCCAGGAGGATATCGTCGAGAACATAGAGGATTTCACCAAGAAACAGGAGGGTCAGCAGCTTCCCGTGCTCCAATTTCCCATTGTGATGAAGGAGCCGGCCTTCCGAAGGTACGATGTGAATGTGTTGGTCGATAACTCCGACACCGAGGGTGCGCCGGTGGTGATAGAATCCAATCCCATATATCCGAATCTCTTCGGCACCATAGAGCGACAGGCGCTGTTCGGCGCGCTGTTTACGGATTTCACCATGATCAAACCCGGCGTCCTGCATCAGGCCAATGGCGGATACCTCGTGATGAAGGCGCTGGATCTGCTCAAGTGGTATTTATCATGGGAGGCCCTCAAGCGGGCCCTCCGGACCCAGGACATTCGAATCGAGGATCTCGGAGAGCTTTACGGCATGTTCAGCACCAGAACCATTCGGCCGGAGCCCATCCCCCTGAATATCAAGATCGTACTCACGGGCGATCCCTACCTCTTTGAACTGCTCCATATCTATGATGATCGTTTCCAGAAGCTCTTCAAGGTCAAGGCCCACCTGGATGATCAGATGGACCGAAAGGAAGAGGTGATTATGCAGATTGCCCAAATGATAGGCAATTTCTGTTCCGAGCAGAATATTCGACATCTCGACAGGACGGGCGTGGCCCGTGTTTTGGAATACAGCATGGAGCGCACGGAGGATCAGGAGAAGCTCACCCTGGAGTTGGGAGACGTCAGCGATCTGATCAAGGAAGCCAACTACTTCGCGGGGCTCGATGG
>QMLW01000369.1 GCA_003646935.1 Deltaproteobacteria bacterium | reverse complement strand
TCACTCAGCAGGGGGGATGACAAACAAAGAGGGAAAATATCTTACCTTCTCATTGGCTGGCGAGGAATACGGGATTGCCATTTTGAAGGTGAAGGAGATCATTGGGATGATGTCGATTACCTCGGTGCCCCGGACGCCAGAGTTTGTGAAGGGGGTTATCAACCTCCGGGGTAAGGTGATTCCTGTGGTGGACCTGAGGCTCAAGTTTGGCATGCAAGAGACTGAATATACCGAACGTACATGCATTATTGTGGTGGAGATCGTAGGTCAGGCTGGGACTGTTCTTATGGGGATTGTGGTTGATTCGGTATCCGAGGTATTAAACATCATAGGAGGAGAGATTGAGGATACACCCTCGTTTGGTACAAAGCTGGATACAGAGTATATTCTTGGGATGGCCAAGATGGAAGGAGGTGTGAAGATTCTCCTCGATATTGACCGTGTACTGAGTACTGAGGAGATTATTGCCTTAGAGAAGACAGCATAGGTGAGTTTCTGTAGAGTAGTTTATTGGTCGAATGGTTGATTTGTTAAATGGCAATAGGCCGCTCAACGACTCACACTCAACTATGAAGTTATAAATATGGAGGAATTAAACATGTTCAGGAACATGAAGGTAGGGGTAAAAATAGCATCAGGATTTGGTCTCATCACTATTTTGGGAATTATAGTCGGCATTGCCAGTTATGTAATCATCAATAATCTTAATCGTCAAGTAGAGGTTGCAGACACGGCCCATATTCTTAAGCAGGCCTGTCTTGAGGCCCGCAGGCAAGAAAAAAATTATATCATCCGCAGGGATAAGAAGTATTTCGACAAAGCGATAAAGGAAATCCAAGAAATTAAAAATATTGCAGCAAAAGATCGAAAAGGCAGTACCGACAGAGACATACAGAACTGGCTTGCAGACGGCTTAAAGGAACTGGAGCGGTATGAGAGCCTTGCCAATGAACTTCATAAGGTGATTTTTGAGGGCAAGGGCCTGGATGATCAATTGCGTCATGCTGCCCGGCGCATCGAGGCATATCTCAACAAGCAGGAGGGTTCAACCGGTGCGCTTATAGCCTTTCTCCATGCCCGCAGGCAAGAAAAGAATCTGATCCTATATGGAAGCAGCACCTTGGTTAAAGGGGATGCGTCATACCTTGAGAAATGGCAGAAGGCTATGGCAAAGATAGAGGCCTGGCCTGGCGCTGACAGGGTTCTTAAGGATTTAACCGCCCGATATTCGGAAATCTTCTCTCAGCGGGTCGAGAACCTTAAACGGTTTCATGAAATTGACGCTAATATCGGAGCTACTGCCAATGGTGTTATAAAGAATGCCGACCAGATATTACATAAGTCGGCAAAGACCATGCATGCAGCCCAACACAACGCCAAGACCCTGATTATGATTATCCTGGGTATATGCGTTCTGGTAGCTATTGCGTTAGCCTTTGTGATCATCCGTGGCATTACTAAGCCCCTCAACCGTGTTATTGAGGCGCTCACCGGAGGCGCTGATCAGGTGGCATCTGCCTCTGCCCAGGTTTCGGCTGCCAGCCAGTCCTTGGCTGAAGGTGCATCTGAGCAGGCATCCTCTTTAGAGGAGACATCTTCATCATTAGAGGAGATGGCCTCCATGACCAAGCAGAATGCGGATCATGCCAATCAGGCGAATAGCCTCATGAAGGAGACCAAACAGGTTGTGGGCAAGGCCAATAATTCCATGGATGAGCTTACTACTGCTATGGAAGAAATCTCCAATGCAAGCAAAGAAACCTCCAAAATCATCAAGACAATCGATGAGATTGCCTTTCAGACCAACTTGTTATCACTGAATGCTGCAGTCGAGGCAGCCAGGGCCGGTGAAGCGGGCGCCGGGTTTGCGGTGGTTGCAGATGAAGTCAGGAATCTTGCCCTGAGGTCTGCCGAGGCGGCAAGGAACACAGCGGATCTTATTGAGGGGACAATGAAAAAGGTCAAGGATGGGTCTGAACTTGTGGCCAGGACCAACGAGGCGTTCTCACAGGTGGCCACAAGCGCTTCCAAAGTGGGGGAGCTTGTGGCTGAGATTGCGGCGGCATCCCAGGAACAGGCACAGGGTATTGAACAGATCAACAAGGCCGTGGCCGAGATGGATAAGGTAACCCAGCAGAATGCTGCCAATGCAGAGGAGTCGGCCAGTGCTTCAGAGGAGATGAACGTCCAGGCTGAACAGATGAAAGGTATTACAAATGAATTAGTAGCATTGGTCGGTGGGAGTAGAGATGGGGCAGGTAGAGATCAGTCGCCTGTGGTTAAACAGCCTAAAAGCGTGATGAATAAGGCTCCTGGGAAAAAGATCAAGGGTAAGGAGCCGGCGATTCAGGAAGCTAAGGAGGTCAATCCTGATCAGATAATTCCACTGGATGATAAGGATTTTAAGGATTTCTGATAGGAAGGGAAGACGTTCTTAAATATCTAACTATCTGATACTTGGCTCCCTTGAAAAATCGGTTGACACTGCCGAATTTTCAAGGGAGCGCCATTCTATTATGATTGAACGAGCACGCGAAATAAGGACGTTAAAGCAATTGCTGAAGCGCTATCCCGTAGTAAAAATAGTAGCTGCACGACAAGTAGGGAAGACAACATGTTAACCCCGATAAACTTTGCCCCCTTTTCACCGACATTATATTCCCCCGGAGGCCATCGTTTCCGAACCAGCTATCGCAAAGAACCGTTACACGGACACCGGCAAAATGATGGGCTACCTGTATAATCATCTCGCCCACCTAAGGATATTTTACCGGGGATATTCATAATCATCTTCTATTTCATCAACATGCTCTTTTTTAGTATCGGAGAAAAACACGACATCGTCTTTCATGGCCTCCTCCGATGCGTTCAGATAAGAGGGGTCTATTTGCCTGAATTCCTGACCAGCGCATGTACTATTTCCATTGACTCCCTTATCTTCTCTAGTAAGGACGATTTCACCTATTTTTTTCTCCATAACTC
>QMLW01000368.1 GCA_003646935.1 Deltaproteobacteria bacterium | reverse complement strand
CTCTGCATACAATGCATCCTGTATACCTTTGATTTGTAAATTTGCCATATCTTATTCTCCATAGAACTATAATCTTCATGAAATATTATACAATATTCATGAATATGTCAAGCAATGATAATTGAAGGGAGCTTAACCCAAAAGAGCATTAGCAATATCCCAACTCCCGCATGATGAGGTTGTGGAGTTCAGGCCGGAATCCCTTAATTTTTTCGTTTGACCTGCTTGGATGGACCCTGTTTGTGAGAAACACCACTGTTACCCTTTTCTCAAGATCGATCCACACCGAGGTGCCGGTAAACCCCGTGTGGCCAATGCTGGAAGAGCTGAAGCAATCGCCGGAACTCGAACCTTTCACCGACGGGGTATCCCACCCCAAGGCCCAGGTGGAGTTCGGGACAAGTCCCTGGCGCGAAAGGAATGTCCTCGCAGTTTCTCCATTGATGAGCGCTGCACCGTCGCTGTGATAGGCGTTCATAACCATAGTGGTCAGGGTAAAGACATCGAAGGCTGTTCCGAAGAGCCCGGCATGACCCGAATGCCCGCCGAGCGCAAAGGCATTCTCGTCATGGACGTGGCCCTGCATGATCTCCTTTCTCCATGGGCAGTCCTCAGTGGCAGCGTATGAGTCTCTCGGGTAAGCCGGCCCTATATCAATGGTATCCAGGTACAGGGTTTTCAGCCCCAAGGACCGGTAAAGGGCGGCATCCAGGAATGAGGAGAGATCATGGCCAGCGGCCAGTTCGATGATCCACTCAAGGAGGATAAATCCCAGGTCGCTATAAAGCGAAACCGATTGAGGCTCTTTTGCTAGGGGCCCTTCCATGATGAGCCGCCGTGCCGTAGGTTTTCTGTCTTTTGGAGGGAGCTTTATGAGGTTTAGGTACAAGGGCTTCCAGTCCGCGAGACCTGAACAGTGGTTTAAGAGAAGCCGCGGGGTTATCCCGGCTTTATCCTTCCAGGGAAAGGGATGAATGAGCGATGAGATCGGGGCGTCAAGATCGAGCATCCCATCGTCAACGAGTTTCATGGCGGCCAAGGCGGTAGCGAGTGGTTTTGTTAGGGAGGCCAGATCGAAGATGGTGTCCTTTTCCATGGGAAGAGGTTTCGGACTTATTGCTCGATTGCCCACATTATGGAAACACAGAATATCTTCTCCTTGTGCCACTAAAAGAACAGCACCAGGGTAAACCTTTTCCTCCAACCCTTTTTTCAGAAAATCGATTATTTTATCAGACATAGATGCCTTGCCCAGAATAATTATTTCAGCCACAGACTAACGCAGACAAGTAGTTCCGCTGAACGCGGAACTATTAGATGTCATGCCCTTCGGACAAATTCAAGACCATTGCCTACAATACCATTTATCTCAGAGTGGCATCCTTATTAGCCAGAAAAAATTTCATTTCTTTCGCGGAGCGATTGCATTTTTTGTTCAGTCAAGCCTGTACCGTGAAATGGGGCAGCTTATTTCACGGGGGCTGGCTGAACAAAATATCTGTGTCTGTCTGCGTGGGTCTGCGGCTAATTTATAAGATAGCTGATTCCTCTATCTCCAGCACCATCCGCTCGGTATCAAGCACCGCAGGCAGGCCGAGCGGAAGGGAGATATTTTCCCCTCCATGGCCGACGGGCAGACCCGCAGCTACCGGTATGGGGAGGCCGCCAAGTCGCTCATGAAGCAGGGCGTTGACCTCCTCTTCCTTCCCACAATCAACCATGTGGCCGACGACAAGGCCGGCCAGTTTGTTGAGCCTGTCGCTTAAGAGCAGTTGGGTAAGCATGCGGTCCAGACGATACGGGGTTTCTCCCTTATCTTCTATCAGGAGTATCATGCCCTCAAAGGACGGTACATAGGGGGTGTCCAAGAGGGAGCAAAGCGTAGAAAGGTTACCCCCCAAAAGGATTCCCCTGGCCTTGCCCTCGGTTATCACGGCTCCGTCATGGAACGGGACTTGCGTCCCCTGAGAAGTGGCAATAAGTCTTGAAAGATGCTCCCAGTTCTTGTCATGCGGGAGGTTTGTGAGCGTTGGTCCGTGAATGGTAACCAAGCCGCATTGTGTATAGAGCGCGATCAGGAGCGCGGTGAGATCGCTGAAACCAACGAAGATCTTGGGATTGTTTCGGATTAGGGAAAAGTCGATTTCCTTAAGGAGCCTCGCAGAGCCATATCCTCCCCTCGCACAGAAGACGGCCTTTACCTCAGTATCTGAGAACATCTCGTGAAGGTCGGACACTCTATCGTGGTCGCTTCCCGCAAGGTAATTAATCCGATCGAGGAGATGCCTGCCCTGCCTTACCTTGAGCGGAAAAGACTCCAGAAGTTGTAAGCCCTCTGATATCTCGGATTTCTCCACGGGGCTCGATGGCGAGATAATGCCCACGGTCTGGTTCGGCTTAAGGCGAGGGCCCTTTATAAGAGAAGGTAATGCCATGTAATTGTTACATACTACTTTCCCCCTAGGCGGGCAACTTAAAATAAACGGGGCGATTAGATAGATGAATATTCTTCATGGGAAATAGTTGAACCGTGAGGAGACATTTTTTGATTCAATTCATATGCAGAAATTTATCTTGAATCAGATAGATTCATTCGGAAAAAAGGCTATGTTATCCCACAGTCTGCGAAAAGAATGCTACATCCCAAATATCCGATCCTTCATCAAGCTTCGATTTTATTCCAAGATTGGACAGTATGGCATTGTTTGAGAATCGTTTGATCTCCCTTATCATTGTATCCACTGAATGAGTCCCATCGGATTCCACATATAGATGTACGTGGTCTGAAGCGAGCGCGATTAGATGCACAAATCCCCCAATCAGATCACTGCATTTGAAGAAGATATTACCAATGAAGTTCAAATAATCATCGAGGGGACTAAACACCGGTATCCTGTGAATCACGTTCCATGCAAAATGATATTTGATATCTATAAACACCCCCTCTGGATCGCGTTCCAGATTCTGTACCGCCAATGCCTTCTGATATTTAAT
>QMLW01000367.1 GCA_003646935.1 Deltaproteobacteria bacterium | reverse complement strand
AGAAATCTTACCAATAAACCACTGCCCCATTTTCTTAAGAACCCCTGTCTGCCGACAGGCAGGCATTATTCCATCATTCCAATATTCCAATATTCCAATTGTGAGCGAAGCGAACTAAGTTCCCAATCTTTGTGTCTTTGTGTCTTGGTGGCTTAGAAAGTCCCTTAGAATCTATTTTTTCCAAAAAATCGGCTGCGTGAAAGGAGCTCCTCACATAGGGGCCGGATTCCACGTGCAGGAATCCCAGCTCTTCAGCCTCTTTTTTATACCGATCAAAGGTGCGGGGATGAATCCACTCGGAGACCTCGATATGGCGCCTCGAGGGCCTCGCATATTGCCCTATGGTAATGACATCGCAGCCTACTGCCCTCAGGTCTCTCATCACGCCGAGTACTTCTTCATAGGTCTCCCCCAGGCCCACCATTAGGCCCGATTTCGTGAAGATCTCGGGATCCAGCTCCTTCACCCTGGCCAGGAGCGACAGGGACCTCTCGTATAGGGCCTGAGGCCTGACCGATTGGTAGAGCCGGGGAACGGTTTCCACGTTATGGCTAATCACCTCGGGTTTCTCGCCCACGACCTCGCTGATGGCATGAACGAAATCCGGAACCAAGACCTCAACTACGGTGCCGTGATTCTTCTGCCTGACCGCCCGTATCGTACACGCGAAGTGTCCAGCGCCCCCGTCCTCCAGGTCATCCCTCGTGACCGAGGTTATCACCACATAATCAAGGAACAGCTCCGAGAGTGCCCCTGCCACCCGATTGGGTTCATCATGGTCAACGCCAGTGGGCCACTTTGACTCCACGTTACAAAACCTGCAATTTCTGGTGCAGTTTCGTCCCAGTATCATCACCGTAAGGGTCTTGTTCCTGTAGCATTCACCGCGATTGGGACAGGCGGCCTCTTCACACACGGTGTTCAGCCTGTATTTAATGATCAGGCGCCTCATCTCTACGAGGTCTCTCGGCCTGATTACCTTCCTGAACCACGCGGGCTTATGCATCGATTTCATAGTCGAATACCCTTGCAAAGGCCCGTATGTAGTGTTCCTGAAGTTGGGCGAAGTCTATTGGGTGCCCTAGGATACGCTCCATATTGGTGAGCTTCATGCCGGGCATGCCACAGGGATTAATGAGACTAAAGTTTTCCATCTTATCCAGCACATAGAGGGCAAATCCATGGGTGGTGGCTACCGTGGTTCTGCGGCCATTTCGAATCCTTCGAAGGGCGTATCCTATGGCCGCGATCTTCATGTTGTCAACCCAAACGCCTGAGAGCCTCCCATGTCCTTCCACCGCTTCGATGCCATACTGGGCCAATGCCTCGATGATGCTTTCACAGAGCCTGGATTTATACTCGTGGACCCTCTTTCTGTGAGTATCGATGATGGGGTAGCCGATCAGCTGGCCTGGACCGTGATAGGTGACCTCACCGCCTCTATCGATGCGGTAGACGCTGATCCCCCTGGTCTTTAGCGCCTCCTCGGACGCGAGCACATTTGCCCCTTTTGCGAAATACCCGAGGGTAATGGACGGGCTGTGTCTCAGCAGCAGAAGGGTGTCGGGGCTATCTCCCTCGACTATCTCACGGAGTGCCTCCTCTTGCAGCTTCAACCCGTGGGAGTAGTCCGTCTCTCGCTTTGGGGCGATCACTCTGAGGTTCATGTTACCCCGAGGCGATTGCCTTCCTATAGTCTTCCGGGTTCAGGAGGTTGTCCACCTGGGATTCATCCGCTGTTTCAATCTCTAGGAGCCAGGTCTCGTAGGGCGCTTTATTGATGTTGAAGAGGTCTCCACCGTACACATAGGTCTTTGCCGTTTCCCCCGTGTCGAATACATCCCCGAGACCGTCTTTATCGATCGCCACCACTTCTCCGCTGAGAGGTGAGAGCAGCTCTGAGGCGCCCTTTTCGGATTCTATCTGACCCCATGCCTGGAATTGTTCCAATCTCTCGCCCACCTTGGGCAGCTCAACGGCGTAGATATCCTTGAGGTTATCCTGGGCATAGTCGGTGATCCCCACCTGGTATCTCCCATCCCCGATCTTCTTGGCCCACTCGTGCGTCTCCGTATACAACCTGTCTTCAAGTACCAATCCGCCTTTCTTCGTATCTGCGCTCATGAAAACTACCTCTTTTTTAATGCTCGGTTAGCATTGGTTTAGCATAAGCCGCTTTTTTATTGCTATTATATTTTTATGCAATCCTTCCATCTCATATCCTTTAGCGTTCTTGAGCGGAGGGATAGTTAGCCTTCGATAAATTCCTTCAACCTGCCGAGGCCTTCCCTGATATCCGGGGTGTTGATGCCCGAGTACGCCAGGCGGATGTAGAAGTTCTCATCGCCTTCCAGGGCTCGACCGAAGTGGAGCCTCGTGCAAACCGACACACCCGTCTCATGAAGAAGCGTTGTTCTCAAGGTATCGTAGTCGGTAAGGTTCTTCTTCTGCATTGCCTCGGTGATATTCGGATACAGGTAGAAGGTTGCATTCGGTCGAAAGCAGCGAATGCCCTCAATGGAATTGAGGATATCCACCGCTGTATCACGGCGCTCCTTGAGGGTTTTAAGAATTTGCCGAGCCCCGCTCTGGTCTCCGGTGAGCCCCTCAATGGCGGCATACTGAATGAAGTGGTTCGAGCAGGACTCCTGGTTGACGTTCAGCTTGGTGATCACATCGATGATCTCCTTGGCTCCGATGGCAGCGCCTAGCCTCCACCCAGTCATGGCGAATTTCTTCGAGAAGGTATACAGGATCACGCACCGGTCAGCCATGCCCGGCAGGGATGCCAATGAGGAGCTTTTACCCTCGTAGCGGATGTCGAAGTAGGCCTCGTCACACAGCACGTAGAGATCGTGCCTGAGGGCCAACTCCGCGAGTTTCTCAAGTTCTGCTGGTGAGCACTCCGCCCCGGTGGGGTTCTGAAGGTCGTTGAGTACCAGGAGCCTCGTGCGCCGCGTGATCTGTGCTTCGATGGTTTCCATATCCAGCTCGAAGTTCTCTTT
>QMLW01000366.1 GCA_003646935.1 Deltaproteobacteria bacterium | reverse complement strand
TACGCTACTTCTGCGTGACCCTCAGGACCTCCTCTACGGTGGTAATTCCATCAAGCACCTTCATCGCCCCGTTTTGGCGCAGCGTTATCATACCCTGCTTCACGGCCTTGCGTTTAATGGTATTGGAGTCGGAGGTCTTCAATATAAGATTCTTGATCGTATCATCCATGATCATGAGCTCGAATATGCCCGTCCTTCCCTGATATCCGGTATTGAGGCAGGCCGGGCACCCCGTGCCCCTACGAATTTCCTTGCCTCTTGTCATGTCCGGGGTTATGCCGATATTATTCAAGGACTCCTCATCGGGTACGTACGGGGCTCCGCATTCTTTGCACACCGTTCTCACGAGCCTCTGGGCCAATATTCCAATCACCGACGAGGTGACCAGAAAAGGCTCTATCCCCATGTCTATGAGCCGGGTTACCGCGCTGGCGGAATCATTGGTATGCAGGGTCGAGAATACCAGGTGACCCGTCAATGCCGACTGGATGGCAATCTCCGCGGTCTCCAGATCCCTTATCTCACCCACGAGGATCACAGCGGGGGCCTGGCGCACGATTGACCGCAGGCCATTTGCAAAGCCGAGATTTATCTTTGGATTCACCTGGATCTGGCCGATCCCCTCGATCTGGTACTCAATGGGGTCTTCTATGGTAATGATATTAATGTCCGGGTTGTTGATTGAGCTCAAGGCGCTATAGAGTGTGGTAGTCTTGCCGCTCCCCGTGGGGCCAGTAACGAGGATAATGCCGTGGGAAGACTTGATCAGCCCATGAAAATGCCTCAGACCATCCTCGGGCATACCGAGGTCTGAGAGCCTCAGCAGCACGGTGCTCTTGTCCAGCAAGCGGAGGACCACGCGCTCTCCAAAGGCGATAGGGATGGTGGCCTCCCTGCTATCCCCGACCCTATCTCCTATCTTTATCTCCTTCCTCCCGTCCTGAGGAAGCCGCTTCTCCGCGATGTTCATTCCCGCCATAATCTTGATCCTGGAGATCAGGGTAGATTGAATATGTTTTGGTGGAGTGAGCATATCATAGAGTATGCCGTCCAGCCTGTAGCGTATCTTCAGCCTGTTTTGGTAAGGCTCGATATGTATGTCGCTGGCCCTTGCCTTCACCGCCTGAGAGAAAATAAGATTAACCAGTTTAATAATGGGGGCATCGCTTGTGTCATCCAACAGATCGCCCGTTTGTTCAACTGCGGAGAGGATCAGATCCCTGTCTTCCTCATGCATATCCTGAATAACCTGCTCTGCTGAATCCCTGCTCATGTCATAGGCATAGTTAATGGTCGAAAGGATGGCTGAATGCGGAGCGAGTACGGTCTGAACTCCGTTCCAGCCTTGTATCAGGCGCAGATCGTCAAGGGGCTGAAATAGGGTAGGATCGTTAATGGCTATATAGGCCCTATCATTAGTGCTCACTGGCACCATCTTGTACTTCTTCAGGAACTGAATAGGAATACGCTCCGTGAAACTGAGATCCATGCCTTCGGTGGAAATGGTAGACCATAGCGGCAATCCGAACTGGATGCCCAGGGCCTTTAAGAGGTCTATTTCTTTGATTGCACCTTTCTGGATCAAGATTTCGCCTATCCGGCCGCCCTTTTCCTCTTGGATCACGAGGGCCTCATCTACCGCCTCTTCCGAAAGGGATGAAATCTCCCTTAATATCTCCCCGATGAGCCTTTCCATCACCGTTAATGATCCTTATTCAACATACCGAATCCCGCCTCTGCGTTCAGGCCTTTTATACAGCTTCACAGCACCCCCTTGCACCCCCTCCATGTTCTCCTTTTTCTTCTCGTAAATCTCCTTTGCCTCGCTGGAACTTGCTATAATATAGGGCGTGAGAAAAACGAAGAGATTTGTCTTGTTTTGGGATCTCGAGGATGCGCTGAAAAGCCAACGCAAACCAGGGATATCTCCAAGGCATGGTGTCTTATAGGTTGACTTCTCGGCACTCTCGCCGATAATTCCACCAATCACCACGGTATTCTTATCCTTGACAATAACCGTGGTCTCCGCGGATCGCTTGAGTGTAGTGGGCCTGAATATCTCGGTGCCCTTTTTTAATGATATATTCTCCTGGAAGATCTTGAGCCTTACAAACCGCTCCTGGTTAATCTGAGGCGTTATCTTGAGCGTCACGCCAACATCCCGGTACTCGTATGTCTGATAGGTCTGATCTCCTGTTGCCTCCTTGGTGAGGTACGGGACATTTTCGCCCACATAGATCTCGGCCTCTTCGTTATCGGTGGTTAAAATCTGAGGCGTTGAGATGATATTTACATCGGAGTCCTTTTGGTATGCCTGGAAGATCGCACCCAGATTTGGAAACACAACATCCCCGATCTGAATAGCCTCACCGAAAACCCCGAGTGAAAACCCAGAGGGCAGGGATGGGGGAACCCCAGCAAGCCCCTGAATGTTCCCGTAATCAGTAACTCCGCCTGAGCCCGCAAAGAAGGCGCCTTCTTTATCGCCGCTATATTTAAAATCCTCCATGCCCAGCCACTCCACTCCGAGCCGAAACTCCTTGTCTACGTTTACCTCCATGATAAGGGCCTCGAGATAGACCATGCTTCTGGGTATATCGAGCTTTTTGATGATATCCTCAAGCACGATATAATCGTGCTTTTTCGCGGTAATCACTAAGCTGTTCGTGGCCTTATCCGCTACAATCTGTATTTCCTTGGAGATAACAGGGGCTTTACCCTTTGCCTGCTCCTTTGTCTCCTTCATAGGGATAGCCATTAAGACCTTCTGGAGATCTTCCGCATTCGCGTTCTGAAGGTAGTAGACGTGAATGTCCCCTTCTCCGCGAGGAACCGGTTTATCCAATAGTGCCACGAGGTCCATTATCTTCTGCGTATCATCTTCCGTGGCAAGGGTTATGAGGGAGTTGGTCCGTTCATCAGCTACGATCCTTATGATGGGTTGCGCCGGGGCCCCTTTTGCTGGCCTTCTCCTGACCTGGGTTTGAAAGATGTCGCTCAATGAC
>QMLW01000365.1 GCA_003646935.1 Deltaproteobacteria bacterium | reverse complement strand
GAACCGGTTTATCCAATAGTGCCACGAGGTCCATTATCTTCTGCGTATCATCTTCCGTGGCAAGGCTTATAAGGGAGTTGGTCCGTTCATCAGCTACGATCCTTATGATGGGTTGCGCCGGGGCCCCTTTTGCTGGCCTTCTCCTGACCTGGGTTTGAAAGATGTCGCTCAATGACTTTGCAAGCGTTGATGCCGTTGCATGTTTAATTGGCACTACTGAGACCTCTTCACCAATCCCCTCTACATCAATAGCCTTTACTATCCCGAGCAAACGCTTGATGTTGGATTGCACATCGGTAACGATCAGCATACGGGTAGGCCCATATGAGACTATGACGCTGTTTTTTGATATCAAAGGCCGGAAGAGTTTGCTCAGCTCATCTGGATTAGCGTAATCCAGGGGAATTAGCTGAGTCACAACCCTATCCTCTGGTGCGGCAGCCTCTTCCCGCAGCCTTGTTTCAATGCTCTTGGATCTGGCCTCCACTGCCCGCACAATCTTGATGACGCTTCCCGCGGGTACCGTGGTGAATCCATGCACTTCCAACACCGATTCGAATACCTTGTATGCCTCATCAATAGATATCTTGGTCGGGGAGATAATGGTGACCTTTCCCTTCACCTCCCTGTCAATGATGAAATTCTTACCCGTCAGCTCGCTGATGAACTTAATAAACAGGGTAATGTCCACGTTGTCAAAATCTATGGTCACGAATCGAGAATCCGGTTCCTTTTCCTTTTTGACCTCCTCTTTCTTCGTCACCATCTTCTGCGGGACCATCATCTTCTGTGCCTGAGGGCCACTTCTTGCTGCGCTGGGCTTAGCAGGAACAGGCTTCTCGGCCTGCCGAGCTTTTGGAACTGGAGGACGTCTCTTGACAACCGGTGCTTTAGGGGGAGCCACTTTTTTAGCCGGTTCGCGAGGCTCAGGAGCAACTGACGTTACGCCCTCCTCGCCTGCTATTCTCGCAGCATGGGTCTCTGGGCATTGCAGCGATACTATAATCCCCAGCCAAACGAGGCACAAAACAAATGCCAATGTTGCTTTTATTTTCATGTTACTGTATTTCCATCCGTACCATTTTGGCTCGCACGGTGCTTACCGTGGAGTTTTGGAGTAATGGAGTGTTGTTAATTCCTTTCAATTCCATCTCTCCAATACTCCATCGCCCCAATACTCCATTATCTCTCTTTTACTACCTCCTCAAATTCCGGCAAGGCTCTGAGCCCCCACAGGTCATCATCATTTCGAGCCCACTGCCTTACCGATGCATCCAATGAGACAGCCCTCTGCAAATAGTCCAAGCCCCTTTTCGTATCCCCCTGTATGGCATAGAGGCAGGCTAGATTGTAATGAGGGTCAACGTAATCCGGTTGCAACCGCACCGCATCTTCAAAGCGCTTCCGGGCCTCTATGAAGTTCCTTTCTTGGAGAAAGGTCACTCCTATATTGTTTACCGCCTGGACGTTCTGTGGATCAAGCGTAAGGGCTTTCAGGTAGAGCCTCCTGGCCTCCCTTGAGCGCCCACTTTTCTGCAACCGCCGTGCCCTCTCATAGAGGTCCTTCCCATCTAACAGGACTTCCTTTTTTGAGGCATCTCGCGGGCTGACACCCTTTGAAGCAGATGTCGTCTCCGTACCCCTTGAATCCAACCATGAATGGAGTACAAAAGCAAGCATAATGAGGGCAACAATAAGAGTGCTCCACAAGAACGGCCTGCCACGTAAACCCTTCCCCTTTTTCCTTCGTGCGGCGAGGAAACCGCTGTATTTTGCGGCAAGAGCATCTTTTTCCCTTTGGGCCTTCTTGAGGGCCTCATTTATGTAACTCATTGATAGTATCTGGAGTATTGGAGTATTGGAGTATTGCTTTCATATTCCTCCATTGCTCCATCCCTCCATCCCCTCATTTCGTCATCTGGTATAATAAAGCCTTTGTCCTGCGACCCACAATCCCATCGCTCATCAAACCACAACGTTTTTGAAAGCGAATAACCTCCAGAAAGGTCGCCTCATCGAAAATCCCCGTGGTATCCACTTGATAGCCTATCTCAATGAGCATACGTTGAATCTCTAGTACATCCGGACCGCTCATCCCTTTCATTAATTCGGGGCAGTTATTTTTAAAGGGGTATATCCAGGAAACCCGATTCCCCCAATTATCGAGAAGAAAGTCATTGTTCACATGACGTTCCTTACCCTTTGTATCAATCGCGATAGCGCCAGCCTCGGATATCTCTCGAATGAGGAGATAGCGCGGTGAGGCCAAAGACGCAGTCGGAGAAACGGCTACATGCACCCGAAAGGGCTTTTTAAACATCACACAGTAGTTCGGCTCCATCGTAAAACGGACCAATCCCAAATGACCATCGCCGTATGCATCGCTTCCTTCTCTCACTCTCGCGTAATATAGATCGAAGAGGCCAGCAAGACTGCTCTTCTCATCGAGAAAAAGTGGGGCCGCGGTCTTTTTCTTGGGCACGGGTGCCTTCGATGGCACATCTATCGCATTGGCAGGCGTGGATTTGGTTTTACCTGAGAAGAATTGCAGGAGATCATCCGTAAAGTTCCATCCGGCAAAACCTGCCACCATTATGAGCAGCAGTACCAACACGGTTGAGGATATTGCCCTCCTCAGAGACCAATCCTGCACCTGGTTTTTAAGGGTAAGATCTCCCCTGATATCATCGATGGCCTTCGCGACTATTGCCCGGGAGATGGTGCGCTTTTCATTCACGTAGGCGATGAGCAGAGCTCGATCACACACGGCATTGATCCTCCTTGGATTCCCTCGCGAGTATTTATAAATCGCGTCAAATGCCGAATTTTTAAACCTAAGATCTCCCTTCCCTCCTCCCACCACCAACCTATGCTCCACATAGCCCCGCACGTCCTTGTGATCCAGTGTCCTCAACTCGAAGCGAACCACTATTCTCTCATTAAGCTGTTGCATCGAAGAAGAGGTAAGCAGGTCTTTCAGCTCAGGTTGTCCCACAAGAACGATCTGGATCAACTT
>QMLW01000364.1 GCA_003646935.1 Deltaproteobacteria bacterium | reverse complement strand
CTTCTATCTTCTGGCTCCCGAGAGGGTAGCCATCGGGCGAGATTGCCATATCAATCATAAGGCCAGCCTGAACGAGTGGGCGGTTCTTGGCAGAAGATGCTCCATTGAGAAGGGGGCAACGGTGCAAGGATCGGTACTCTGGAATGACGTAACGGTGAAAGAGGGCGTTCGAGTAATTGACAGCGTGATCACCACTGGTGTCACAGTTGAGGAGGACATCATCGGGGGAGTGGCCATTCGGTGATGCACGGTGTTCACGTTCACCGTTTTCCGTTCACCGTTCAACGGATAGTAAGCAGTGAAGTCATTTAAGAAGTCATTACATAAATTAAGGCATTTCCAGTTTGTGGTTCACCCTTTCACAAAATATTACAAGTAACGGCAAACGGACAACGGATAACGTGTTTTCATCATGGACCTGAGAGGCTTTGTCAAATCGTACATAGAAGAAACCTATCCTCTGCGTGGGGAATTCACGTGGGAAAGATTACCCAGTGATGGGTCGAAGAGGGCCTTTTATCGCCTGAACGATGAGCAGGGTTCCTTCATAGTAATGGAGTACCCACCATTGGAGAGGACCGCGGACAAGGAGAACCTCTCGTACCTGAAGATCGGAGAGCACCTGCTGAGCAAGGGGATTCCAGTTGCCCGTATCTTCAGGTACGATCTCGAACATGGCCGCTTTATCATGGAGGATTTGGGGAAGGTGAACCTTCAGGAGATGGCGCTCAACTCGGGAAACCGGATGGACATATACAAAAGGGTTCTTGAGCTATTGGTGAAGCTTCAGATTGAAGGCAGGGAGGATTTCAACCCCGAGTGGTGCTTTCATACAAGATGCTACGATAGGTTCCTGATGGAAAAGCATGAATCGGAGTATTTCCTCACTTACTTTTTAAAGGGGCTTCTCGGTATGGAGGTCGATTTGGCCGCGCTTAAAAGCACTTTTACCCACCTTTCCCAAAAGGCGTCCCTCGCGGATAATGACTTCTTCCTGCACAGGGATTTCCAGTCGAGAAACCTTATCATACGCGGAGATAAGATCGGAATAGTCGATTGGCAGGGAGGGCGCCTTGGGCCTTTACAGTACGATCTAGCCTCTCTTTTGATCGATCCCTATGTGGGGTTGACAACTGAGGAAAAGATACTTTTATATGAACGCTATATCACCCTTATTGAGAAACGGCTTTCGGGGATATCAGGATCATTTATAAGGTATTATCCTTACCTTGCTATTCAGAGGAACCTCCAGATATTGGGGGCCTTTTCTTACTTGGGGAATGTCCAGGGGAAAAAGTGGTTTCTCGGCTATATTCCGCCGGCACTGGAATCACTCGAAGGGCTGTTGGAGGAGCGGGATGATCCCGAGCTCCATCAGTTGAAAACGCTTATTAAGAAGATCAACGGGGTGTCAATCGAAGCTCAGGGAGACCACCAATCCGACGGATAAACACAGGAGGAGCAGGGCAATGAAAAGAAAGGCCGCCTTTGAGCCTGGTGATTTGGTCAGAAGCTTTACAGGCCATTTTGGCTTAGTTCTCTCCACAAAGACATTAGAGAATATAAGGGGGAAGGCACGACAGGGAAGGAAACCCGGTCATTTCTTTGCCCCTGGCTGTGCTGAGAAGATCGATTACCTCATTCAGGTGCCCGTTTTTTTCGAGGACGGCACCTTTGATATTATGAGGTCCATGAACATAAAGGCAGTCCCGGAGGATTTAGAGGAAAGAAGGGCGAAGCTGGAGGAGATGCTTCGAAATATGTGATCGTTTCATAGGCCTTTGTCCGGGAAAGGCATGAGTTCACTGTCAAAAACAATACAGATAGGTCTAATATTATACAATCTCATGAATTAATTGAAATTACATAAAAAATTCCATTCAATACCTGTTGATAGAGTCTAAATTTATACATTCATCTCCCTGAGTATTCGCGCTGCTCTTTGGGGTATGTGTAGGTGATGTCCATGGGCCACGCAGGGCAAATCCTTGCGTGGCTTTCTTGCTCCTGTTTCTTCGCGATAACCTCCCTGCCCAGAAATTACTGCGGGATATCTCTGGCATTAAAATTGCCTCACCAAATGATAATTCCTCATTCACGTCATCGAAAAATCACGATGCCTCGATGCATAGACGGATACTTTCTCGTGAGGGTGATGTACGGAGAGAAGGGTACATGGGACCAAGCAACGTATCGATAATGAGTGGGCGTTCAGCGCTAATGCATAATCGATGGAGAGAATTAAATGGTAAGGCGTCGAAAAGATGCTAATAAGCATTGGGAGGATAAGAATGGTACCAAAGGGTAATCCAATACCGGCAAGGGGTGAGAGAAACATATACTGTCCATACTATGATAGTTGCCTGGATTACGCGGTCCAGGATTGGTGGGATTCATGGAACTGCTCTCAGTGCCCTTACCGGTGGATCAAACAGTCTATCAACAAGGACACTTTTGAGGTGGGCGAGGACGATCTGGACTACGATCTAGTATGCGATTATCCCCAGGATATTGATCTGGATCTAGTTGAATAAGGGAGATCAATGAGTGCATCCAGGGATGTTCCGTACATCCAAATAATCATCAACCTTTGATCAGATGCGAGTAGAACGCCCTCTCGAGCCCAACACAACAAGTAAAGCAGCGAAACAGCATTATTCGTAGCAGCACTGTACATAAATTCAGACAACAAAAGGAGGCAACATTATGAATAACGAAAACAAGAGCCCGGCAACGGGCGGAGCTAAGAAACCCACTGCCGGCGGTGGCACTTCGATCCGGGACTGGTGGCCGAACCAGTTGAACCTCAAGATTCTGCATCAGCACTCTCACCTGAGCAATCCGATGGGCGAGGCGTTCAACTACGCTGAGGAATTCAAGAAACTCGACCTGGCGGCCGTGCAGATGGACCAGATCTACGTGAACCCGGAAGGCCCGGACGGCAACCCTGACCCAGTGGCCTCGGGACGTGATGTCCGCGAGACCTTCGCACGCATGGCCATGAACGACGAGGAGACCGT
>QMLW01000363.1 GCA_003646935.1 Deltaproteobacteria bacterium | reverse complement strand
TCTGCCGACAGGCAGGCATTATTCCATAATTCCAATATTCCAATTGTGAGCGAAGCGAACTAAGTTCGAATTCGAAAACGATGAGGAGCTCTATGGGTGGCTTTCCGAGTACTACCAGATCCCTTTTGACAGCGGCCTCGCTGCACGGATAGGTGAAGTTTTAGGTAACAAATTGGAGCATCAGTCGATCCTGCTAAAGGACAAGATGATGATTATGTCTCTCCGAAAGAGAATCGCGCAGGTTTGACGATTTCCCTCTCCTCACGTCCTCCTTGCATCCTGATCAGCCCTTATATGCTATGAAAAGACCAGGTTTTTATTGCATAAACGCATAAAGCAGCCCTTTCTAGCCGCCAAAAAGTATTTATATTGACTCATCAAATTGTTCTGTACTATATTTAAAATAACACGATTGATGTAAACGTCCTTTGATGGAAGAATCATCACTTACAATTGGCTTCTCTGCCGTTCAGCACATCACCTGGATAAAAACCATCATTTTTGCATTTCCCTAAGGCGCAATGTATTACTCCATAACACTTTTGGCTATCGTTGTATTACTGCTTCTCTCTGGTTTCTTCTCATCCTCTGAGGTCGCCTTCTTTTCGCTCAGCAAGGTCCGGCTTCGGCGAAGGAAGGTTAAAACGGCCAAGGGTTTCAAATACATAGTGAGGCTGCTCAAGACCCCGAGCACCTTTCTCACCACTGTGCTTATCGGCAACGAGATCGTCAACATATGCATCTCCGTGGTTGCCGCAGCGCTCTTCTACTCCCTCACCAAGGGTATCATCAGTGACCGGTACCTTCCCTTCTGCTCCATGGCGGTGACGGTGCCGGTGCTCCTGCTGGTCGGTGAGATCATACCCAAGACTATTGCGGTGAAGTATCCTGAAAGGATAGCGCTCTTTTACTCCTACCCCCTGCACCTCTTTTCAATCGCGATCATACCGGTTCGCCGTATCATCAACTCCATCGCAAAGGTATTTATCGGATTGTTCGTAAAAGATCCAACCAAACAGCCCATCGATTCGGCCACCATCGATGAAGACATCTTTCGGTCCATGGTGGATATCGGCAGCAGGGAGGGCACGATTGAGCCCGATGAGCGGGATCTCATTCACCGGGCCTTCCATCTTGACGACATCTCAATATCGAGCATCATGATACCTCGCGATGGGATTGTGGCGGTTCCCCAGGACATCAGTGAACGCGCGTTTATGGACCTCATAGAGGACAAGAAATTTTCCCGATACCCAGTCTACGAGAAAAGCCTTGACCGGGTGGTCGGCTTCGTGCACGCAAAGGAGCTCCTTCGACTCAAGGGTTCCGGAAAAGGGAAAAAACCTCTCACCATAAAATCCATATTGCGGAAGCCTACCTTTGTGTCGGAGGGAAGGAATGCCCTTTCGGTGTTGCTTCAATTCCAGAAGAGGAAAACCCACATCGGGATCGTTGTTGACGATAAGGGGATCACAGCGGGAATGGTCACCCTCGAGGATATACTCGAGGAGCTCTTCGGCGATATCATGGATGAAACCGACAGGGAGGGCAAGGACAGTGCTTGAGCTCGCTCTCTGGATACTTATCATCCTTTTGTGCGTATTTCTCGAGGGCTTTTTCTCGGGCACGGAAACCGCGATGGTTTCTCTCGATCGCGCACGCGTAAAGGCACGCGCGGAGCAAGGCTCAAAAGGGGAGGCTAAGGTAATCGCTGCGCTTCACAGCCCTGAGAAATTCTTCTCCACTACACTGCTCGGCACCAACATATTCGAGGTGCTCAGCAATGCAATCGCCACATTTCTGGTTATCTCATACCTTGGTGTAGATTATAAGTATCTGACTATTCTCATAATGACACCGGTTATTCTCGTACTCGGCGAAATCGCCCCGAAAACAATCTACCGGTATCATGCGGAGTCGATTACCCCCTATCTTGTGTACCCCTTAAAGGTCATGTCTATAGTTTTCTATCCCGTTGTAGCGGCACTGACAGGGGTGACGGCGCTTTTCGTGAAGCTATTCGGCATTGAAGGCGCTCGACTCAAACCCCACACCACGAGGGAAGATCTCGAGAACTACCTGAGGATGTGGAATCTGGACAGCGGCCTGAGAACGGCCGAGAAGAAGATCGTTGAGCGGATATTCGATTTTACCGAGACCGAGGTGGAAGACATCATGATACCGCTCATCAACGTGGCGGCACTCGAGATAGGCGACGGCATGGATCAGGCCATACGCCTTGCCCAGAAAACCGGGTACTCAAGGATACCCGTGTATTCGGAGGAAGCCTACAACATCATGGGTATCGTTCATGCCTTTGATCTCCTGACCGCCCGTGCAAGAGCGCAGAGCCTCAGGGACATAATGCGGCAAGCGCCCTACGTGCCTAACACAGCGCCCGTTGATGAGCTTCTGCGGCAGCTACGAACCGAGGGAAACAGCATCGCCGTGGTGGTAAACGAATATGGCGGCACCATCGGCATTGTAACCCTTGAGGATATCCTTGAGGAGGTGGTGGGAGAGATCTACGACGAGTACGACAAGGAGGAGCACTTCTTCGTGCAAACAGGAAGAAATCGATACCTCGTGAATGCCCGCATGGAGATAGATGAGCTCAATGATCACCTCAGATTGGAGCTCCCCAAGGACGACTACGAAACGGTTGCCGGCTTTCTCCTGAAGCACATGGAGAGGATACCCCGTGTCGGAGAACGCTTTCAGTTCGAAAACATGGCATTCGCCATTACCAAGGCGGATAGGCGCTCCATCAAGGAGGTATCGATTACTATCGCCGATGCACCGGAAAAAGAAGGGGGCGGCACCGAGTAGTCTATCTTCTCAATTGGACGATTGCGTGACCGTGCATGCTCAGGCCATGGAGCCCCCGTCCACGGTTACCACCTCGCCGGTTACGAAGTCAGACATTCCTGAAGCCAAGAAGAGCGCCGCCCCTACCACGTCATTCGTCTCGGCAATCCTCCCCATGGGGATCGTCTTGAGTATCTCATGGTAGAGACCTTCGTTG
>QMLW01000362.1 GCA_003646935.1 Deltaproteobacteria bacterium | reverse complement strand
TCTGAGTAGGTATCAAGAAGAAAGGCCCTTGCCGTTCCAGAATATGCCCTGACCGATTCAAGGCTTAGATTGTCCTTGAGTCTAAAGACCTTTATCGTGCGGGGCATAAGCTTCCGACAAATGTCAGGATGTTCATTTCCATGGAGTTGGATAAGGTCAAGGCTGCAATAATCCACAATTCTTCGTATTGTTGTTAGTTCTTCGTTGACGAATACTCCCACTGCCTTCACAAATGGTGGAATAGAGCGGATAATGTCTCGTGCCTTTTCAGGAGATATTCGCCTGGGGCTGGGGGCAAAAATAAAACCCAGGGCATCGACCCCCAGTTCAATTGCCATTGATGCATCCTGAAGATTCGTGATGCCGCAGACTTTAATCCTTACCACCTTATATGGCCCCTGCCAGAATGAACTCCCTTGCCTTCTTCCCGATATCCCCACTTTTCATTAGAACAGTTCCCACCAAAACGGCATGGATTCCAGCTTGTTTCAACAATTGGAGGTCTCCCCTGTTTTTCACACCACTTTCACTGACAACTATATGCCCATCCGGCACCAGAGCGGCAAGCTCCAGTGTGGTCTCGATGTTGACTTCAAGGGTGTCCAAATCACGGTTGTTAATACCTATGATTTCGGCCCCGCACCGTATCGCCACATTCAAATCCTGCCTGTCGTGAACCTCAATCAGCGCTTCCATGCCATGATCGTGACAGATTCCCAGCAGCTCCTTTAACTGCTGCTGTGACAAGAGACGAACGATCAGCAGCACAGCGTCTGCCCCCAATAAAAACGATTCCCTCACCTGGATCTCGTCTATGATGAAGTCCTTGCGCAATATGGGCAAAGAGATTGACTCTTTTAGACGCGGTAGATGATCCGAGTCCCCTCGAAAAAACGTTTTATCGGTCAGCAGTGAGATCGCTGCTGCCCCGGCATCTTCATATATCTGACCAATTGTGATGGGGTTCGACTTCTCACGGATAATACCGGCTGAGGGGGAGGCGAACTTTATCTCGGCAATCAGGTTGATCCTATCGGATCTGGATATGGCACCCTTAAAATCGCGGATAGAGGGCACATCATTATCTCTATTCCTTGGTACCCCCCCTTTTTTTAGTCTATCGACTTCTTTGCATTTCTCGGCGAGTATCTGAGCTAATCGAGAATGCATATGGCTCTCCTTTAAAATCTCTGTGCGATTTTATATAGCGTTCAGCACCGGGCGGGACTTATAGCTCTTCTCGAATATAATCTCTGCATTGCTGTGTAAAATTGATCAGGGATTCGAGTT
Organism: Deltaproteobacteria bacterium; assembly: GCA_003646935.1. Classification (GTDB taxonomy): domain Bacteria; phylum Desulfobacterota; class DSM-4660; order Desulfatiglandales; family B25-G16; genus B25-G16. Next base: position 1,744 of record QMLW01000362.1, on the reverse strand, counting down.
TTTCCCTGGCTCTGCCAGAATCTATGGATTCTCTTGCCCTTTCGATACCCTCCTTAAAATGGCCGTCAAGTCCCGCTGCCACAAAAGCAGCAGCCGCATTGAGGAGGACCATATCCCTCTTCGGTCCTTTCTCGCCATCCAAGATCTCACGGATAATGCGAGCATTTTGCCTTGCATTTCCGCCTCTAACGGCCTCTGGATCTGCCCTTTTGAAACCATACTCTTCCGGTGTCATCTTAAAGGTACTTACATCGCCGTCCTTCAGGTGGGAAACCCTTGTCGGCCCACAGATGCTTATTTCGTCAAAGGTCCCCTCACCGCAGACCACAAATGCCTCCTTGGTCCCGAGTCTTTTAAGGGCATGGGCCATTTTCTCGGTCAGATCTTGGGAATAGACGCCCAGCACCTGTGCGGTAGCCCCAGCTGGGTTTGTCAGGGGACCAAGAAGGTTAAAGATGGTCCTGAGCCCTACCTCTTGCCTGGGTCCGGCAGCGTATTTCATGGCACCATGAAAGAGAGGGGCATAGAGAAATCCTATACCCACTTCCCGTATGCATCTTTCCACATTAGAACGGCTGATATCCAGTTGAACGTCCAGATTTACCAGCACATCCGCACTTCCACACAGGCTGGAAACCGCTCTGTTCCCATGTTTTGCTACCTTAACACCGGCTCCTGCTGCCACGAAAGCGGTAGCGGTGGATACGTTGAAGGTGTTGGTATCATCTCCCCCGGTACCGCACGTATCGAGGATGGTCTCCTCCTCTACATTGATCTCATCCCGATCAATATTTACTGCATGATTGTTGAAGTAGATCCGTTCTGCCTTAGCCCTTATGACCTTAGCAGCCCCAACAATTTCATCAACGGTTTCCCCCTTTATCCTTAAGGCCGTGATAAATGAGCCTATCTGTGCAGGGGCTGCCTTGCCGGTCATAACTTCCTCCATGGCCGCTCCCATTTCCTGTTCTGTAAGGTCATTCCCGTTGACCACCTTTGCAATAACCTCTTTGATCATGATTCAATTCCTCCTTTTCTAACCTGATGGTTTAAGGTATTAGTTAAAGCCGGATGAAATTCTTAATAATATGACTGCCGAAATCCGTTAAGATCGATTCAGGATGAAATTGAACTCCTTCCACCTTGAATTCACGGTGTCTCAGGCCCATAATTTCCCTATTCTCGGTCCATGCGCTTATCTCCAGGCAGTCCGGCAGTGAGTCCTTACATACGATCAATGAGTGGTAACGGGTGGCCTCAAAGGGATTGGGCAGGTCTTGATAGAGGGAGCTGCCATTGTGGAAGATAAGGGAGGTCTTACCATGCATGATTCTCTTAGCCCGAACAACCCTACCGCCAAAGGCCGTTGCGATAGATTGATGTCCTAGGCAAACACCCAGAAGGGGGATTTTGGGTCCCAAATGACGAATAAGGTCTACTGAGATGCCGGCCTCACCCGGGGTACCGGGACCGGGTGAAATGACAATTGCACACGGTCTCAAACCCTCTATCGCAAGGAGATCTATTCGATCGTTTCTCCATACTTGGACATTCTCCCCGATCACCTGGAACATCTGGACAAGATTGTAGGTGAACGAGTCGTAGTTATCGATCATCAGGATCATCGTGGGTTCCCCCTTTCAATGGCCTTGAACATGGCGGCCGCCTTTCGTAATGTTTCCTCGTATTCTCCTTCAGGAGAGGAGTCGGCAACGATCCCCGCTCCTACCTGAATGGAGAGCCT
>QMLW01000361.1 GCA_003646935.1 Deltaproteobacteria bacterium | reverse complement strand
GGAGTGTTGATTTTAAAAGCAATGATCCATTTATTAACTTCCCTGTCAAGAGAAATCTTACCAATAAACCACTGGCCCATTTTCTTAAGAACCCCTGTCTGCCGACAGGCAGGCATTATTCCAATACTCCAATATTCCAATTGTGAGCGAAGCGAACTAAGTTCTGGCACTCTGTAACGCTAAGTCGAGGCCACCCATTGCCATAAACGGCATTCCCAAGAGGAGGTCTCGTGCGATCTTGAAGCCTTTATCGCTTTGAAATCCCTGAAGTACTTCAGTCAGGACGAAGTAACCCATGATGTGGGGAGTATTTCCAAGGGAGGAATAGAGCCAATCACTCTGCGGCGTCTTTTCGCCGTTAAAATAGTCAATCCAGGCGGTGTCCGGAGGTAGAGGATGGCTTGATTTGTCGTTATAGCTGGTCATTGAAGCTGTCCCTCACTTTTTCGCAGCATGCCTCTGGGGGCCTGACCGTGGAGGATTCCCTGTGGAGGGTCTGAAGGTAGGCCCGATCGCTGTTCCCGATGGGCCGCGGGAGAAGGCGAGGGCAGATTCTGGCGTTAATCCTGAAGTGCTCCTCGTCTTTTACCGAGAATACCGATACATTAAAGGCGGGGATCCTCTCGTGATCGAAATAGGCAATGACCCTGGACAGGCCTTGAAGGAAGCCTCCGAGCTCTTCGGTTTGCAGTTGTGTAAGGCAGTGATGCTTGTGGAAGATGCACCAGACATCGGGCAGGAAGGTTTGGGGCAGGTAGCTCATGGTCCAGAAGGTGGCGTCTTTCTCGCCGATGTACCGTTCACCACATTGTTTCTCCGCATGCATGAATGCCGGCCAAAAGTCTTCTCCCTTATCGCTGTAGTACCTCCTGCATCCCTCGATCTGAAGCCTCTGATGGTTGGTGGGAACATAGCCGCAGTTCACCTGGAGGTGGGGGTGCACTAAACTCGAACCGGATTGCGGCATGTAGTTCCAGTTAATGGAGAAATATCGAACTTCAGGGTCAAAGCGGGCGACCTCCCTGATGAACAGAAGTGCCGTGGAAAAGGCATCATCCATCAGCTCAGGGGTCAGCTCCTCCATGGCTATGTAGTGTTCCGGAGCCATGATAGAGACCCCCGCATAGGTATCAAAGGGGACGAGATTTGGTATCAGGGTAGCCCCTCCCACCTGGATCCTTCCCCCTTTCACGAGCTCCTCGGGGAAAAGAGGGGTGGATTTTTTGAGGGAATCGGGGCAAAAGGGGCAGAACAGCTCCTTGGAGCGTTGGATAACCTCCCTGAGATCGGCTCTCTCCGGGACCTCGTAGGGAAGATCATAGATCCTGCCGGTTTCCCCTGTGAGTGGATCATAGCGTATCTCAAAGGGGATCTCGTCCATGGCAAAGTCCTTGAACGGACTCAGGAAGGAGGTTTTTGAGCGAGTCTTCTTAAAAAAGGTATCTCTATCGTTCATTTAAAAAAATGCACTCTCTCGACCCTGTCATCGGCAGTATAGAAGACCTCGAAGAAGACGTATTCCCTCTGTTTGGTGACAGGGTCGGCCACTACTTCAGCCAGGCACAGCGTGATTATATCCAGGAATATGAGGCCGGTGGATTTGGCAACCTTGGAGCCCGTCTTCTCTCCCTGCACCACGAGGAAAACGTCGATCTTTGAGCCATTTTCCATTCTCGTTTCTACCGGCTCCCCATATTGAGTCAGAAGGATATTTCTCGGGACATCAACGGGAATGCTCTTCTGATCGATGTAGGATCCCCTTTGGGCCACGTTCAGCGCACTACAGCCCGCTATCATGATATAGGCAAGGACAAGAGCGCCTGCTTGGTGTAACCTCCTCATTGCGCACTACCCCTTTATTTCTTTTCATTCCCCTGCATTGATCCATGTCAGCAGGATGAACTATAGGACAAAGTTGGCGTTGTGTCAATGAGAGTGCGCTATGGCTCCGCGCAAGGATTTGCGAGGCGATATATTTTCTGGTAAAAGGGCTGTGAAATGAGTATGGAACGATGGCCCAGCGATCCCATGGCGCTCGATGGCGCTCGTGCGCTCCCCTATCCCGGTGATTGAATTCCAGGAGGTAGGTTATGGATAAACCTCATCGTGGTGTGACCCCCACTTCTGATCAATGCCACCGGCTTTTAAAGGAGTATGATGTTCCCGACCATATCATCAGGCATAGCGAGGTTGTCTCAAGGGTGGCGGCCTTTTTGGCCAGGAGGCTCAATGTCAGCGGGGAGCACCTGAGCATAGAAGAAATCGAGGCCGCAGCCTTACTGCACGATATAACGAAGATGGAGGGCATCGAGTCCCGCCGAGATCACGCCGAAACCGGCAGGAGGCTTCTCAATTCGCTTGGCTTCAGGAGGATCGGCGAGATCGTGGGTGAGCATATCAGGTTGGGAAAAGGAACGGAGACCCAAGCGATAAGGGAAGAGGAGATCCTTAACTATTCGGACAAGAGGGTGATGCACACGGAGATCGTGACCCTTGCGGAGCGATTTGCCGACCTCGAGAGGCGCTATGGGCTCAAGGGTTCGGATACGACCACCATTGAGCGGATCAAGGCAGGCGAGAAGAGCGCCTATGAGCTTGAGGGAAAGATATTCTCCAGGCTGGATTTTTCCCCCGAAGAGCTCGTGCAGAGAATGGAGGAGGGCTGATTGAATCCCCTGGGGTGAATTACCCGCGGCTTGCCGCGAATTTGTCATACCGGCGAACCCTGGATCGGAGTCCGGGGCAGGCTCAGTCAAGCACGAAATGACTGCCTAGAAGAGAAGATGATAACCTGCTGCTTGCGGCGGGGTCGTTGATTAAAATAGAAAGCTTTTGCTGAATTAACGTATTAAGCGGCCTCCCCACACTATCGATTTGTATCACAAGATTTCTCCATCACGCTATCTACTAGAAAAACTCCCCAAAATTCTGAATAAACTTCAAGGCTTGACATTTTAGTCATACTGGCCATAATAGTCATAAATGGAGGTTTTATTATGGACAGGAAACTATCAGTGGCTGAAGCAAAGGCCACCTTCTCAGC
>QMLW01000360.1 GCA_003646935.1 Deltaproteobacteria bacterium | reverse complement strand
CCCCTCGGCGACTCATTCATCTATGTGGAGCCTGTTTACCTGGAGGCCAAACAAGAAGCAAGCGAGGAAGCCTCCGCAGCAGCTCAACCCAGGGGATTTGGGAAATCTCGAACAAAGCAAACCGGCCTTTCCTCAGGACAGGACAAATCAAGGGCCGCTTCCCTGCCAGAATTGAAACGGGTGATCGTCGCCTTTGGCAATCGGCTTGCCATGAGGGAAGATCTTGATACGGCCTTGCGCGGGGTGTTAGGGGAGAAGGTATCCCCCAGGGAATTAGCTGTTCCGCGCATCCCTGAAACCTTGGATGTCTATAACCTCGGTCCCCTGGCGTTGGAGCACTATAACAAGGCCAAGGAGTATCTGCGCCAGGGCAATTGGGCTCTCTACGGGAAGGAGCTGGAGCAGCTTGAGGACATCCTCAAGGAGATGTCTAAGATCGCAGGGCAGAAGAAAGAGTAAACCCCGTTGAAAGGTCGTGCGGTGTATGAATGCCCGCTCGTGTCAGTGTCTGCGCCACATGGTCACGGAGCCTATCGTTGAACTCCTCGCCGTGTATTCGTGAACGGACCCACCGCTCTGCGGGGTAGGTGGCCTGTCTCCTGTTATCCGCCCTCGTGAGATCGGTCTGGGGGAGTATCCAACTGATAATGGTGAGCCGATCTGGGGAAACCGTTACCTCGGGAAATGTCATGTGGAATATCTCGAGCGGTGTCCAGTAAAAATCCCCTATCGTTGCCTTAAAATCCTCATACAGGGGATCGTCTCCCCGTGAGAATCCCACCAGGGGATCTGCCCACGCTCTCTCGTTATCCTGGTTTTTGAGCGTGTTCTCCGGGGACGCCTGAATGAAATCCTCAATAGTGGTCGTAAGCCATTGGGCCGGATTCGCTATCGCTTTAAGGTTTTCCATGACCGTGCCTTTCTCCCTGATGAATGTCTATTTTTAATCTTCCCTGTTTTTCATTTTGCAGTCAATTACGATTTTTTCCCTCAGTGGAGATTTCCTTTTTCTACAACCTCACATCGAGTTTGAGAATCAACAAGCCTCGACGTTCTATTGAAAACCCATAGCATGAAAAAGGGCATTGTTGCGTTTATAGAAACGTTGCATTCGCTGGCTTGAGTTATCAATCACCACGCACCTTGTTGAAAGCCACGGGGTGCCATTTTCATCAATTCATGACCCAAGCGGAATTTAGCTCAGCACATGTTTTTCCAGGACAAAGCAGGTAAATGAACCTTCAAGCACAACATGAGCTTTTCAACGGTTATTCCCGTAGATGCATAAGAATGTGTAGAATTGTATATAAAAGTACAGGATAAGAAGAGCAGCAACGACAATAAACGGTGTTGTTCCAAGGGCAACTTTTCGAGACATATGTTCCAGAAAATTATCTTTTTCGTGAACGCGGGATCCACATGCCCACATCACCCATGTATGATGCATACGCCTCGCCAAATCGTTCAAGCAACAGCCTCTCTTCGTGCCGTGATAGATAATAGAGAAAAACAGAGGCAGCAATCCATGCCACACCTGCCGCCAAGGACATGGTAAGCAGGAAGAGGCCTAGATACAGCAGCACTTCGCTCAGATATATCGGATGTCGCACCACGCCGAAAACACCCTTGCGGATCACGGAAGGCCCTTTCCTTACTTTGCCGAATATAATCCTCAGGCCGGCCTTAGAGCTGGCGTAACCAGCCCTGTTTACATTGGCCTCTATTCCTGCTATTGATAAAATATGGATAATGCTGCCACATCTTTGCTGTTCGATCATCCTCTTCGCTGCGCCTTGAGAGCATAACAAGCAACCCTTCAGATTGACGGCCATAACGGTGTCCCACATCTCCTCGCTAATCTCCAATGGTGTTGCTCTGGGAATCATCCCAGCATTATTGATGAGTATATTGATGCCTCCTAGCTGCTCTATCGTTTGTTGCACCATCCTATCAACATCGGTTATTTTCGTGACATCAGCTTGCATAGCGAGAGAGGGCAGACCGCTGTCTTTAATTTCCCTTGCCACATCCTCCAGGAGCCCATCTTCCACCACATGATCGCAGAGGGCAATATGAGCTCCAGCTCGAGCAAATCCCAGGGCGAGAGCTTTGCCTATTCCTCTCCGAGCACCGGTCATAATGGTTACCTTACCCTGTAAGCAAACGTTAAGTAAATCCATATCAGCCCTTCTATCAGGTATCAGGCATATAAAGTGTTATAGAGTTGATTTGACAGGTACGCCTTTTTCGGACCCTGGATTTTCCTTAATCCTAACAGCAAGGGCTACCATAGGTCCAATGGTTTCTAAAACTGTTGGAGAATAATGGCTTGACAAACAAACCCAAGGCTGGGTATAGATCTACATCTGAAAGAGCACCTCCTTACCCGCAAACGCTCACCTGTTAAACCTCGATACAGCACCTAGAAAACCCTCCCGCTTTTCCATAATTCTCTCACTCTATTGTCATTCCTTGGGCGCTACATACCCCATTATTGAGATCAAAGAGAAAGTAGAGAACCATGAAAACAACAGAAGTGCTACCACATGCACAGATGATGCAGTTCATCCTCGGCACGTGGATAAGCAAGCCCATTTATGTGGCAGCCGAACTGGGAATAGCCGACATGTTGGCTGATGGACCTAAAGGCATTGATGAACTAGCTCACATGACCGGCACGCATGGACCATTGCTCTATCGAGTGATGAGGGCCTTGGCAAGTGTGGGCATCTTCTCTGAAACATGCGATAGAAACTTTGAGCTCACCCCCATGGCCGAGTTCCTTAAAGATGGGGCCATGAGATCCATTGCCCTGATGTTCAATTCGGTCTGGCACGACAAGGCCTGGGAGAAGTTGCTTGATAGCGTGAGAACAGGGGAGGTGGCCTTTGACAAGGCCCACGGGATGCCGGCCTTTGATTGGTTGAAGGAACACCCCCTCACCCGCTGCACTATATCACGAGGCGAATGCCATTAAGGCCATGACCTCCCACCGGGCGATTATCGATGCCTATAATTTCTCCGGCATACACACACTCACCGAT
>QMLW01000359.1 GCA_003646935.1 Deltaproteobacteria bacterium | reverse complement strand
GCATCAAGTTCTCCTACTATGCCTCATTCTGGATAAAGGCCTATATCCTGAAGTTTATCATGGAGAATTGGAAGCTGGTCAAGATCGGTACCACCCAGGCCCAGAGAAAGCTCTTCTTCAATCTCGCGAAGGAGAAGGAACGGCTTTTGTCATTGGGCTATAATCCCGAGCCCAAGCTCCTTGCCGAACGCCTTGATGTGAAAAAGGATGATATTATAGAGATGGGACAGCGGCTCGGTGGCTGGGAAGTTTCGCTTGATGCTCCGGTGAAGGAGGATTCCAAACAAGACTACGGCTCATTTCTTCCTTCTCCGGAGATGGATGTGGACCAGCAGATATCGGTGAGGGAGCGGCAGGAGTTGCTGAAGACAAAATTGGAGGAATTCAGGGAGACCCTTTCGGGAAAACAGAGGGATATCTTCGATAATAGGATATTAGCGGATCGACCGGTAACCCTCCAGGAGCTCGGTGATAAATATCATATATCGAGGGAGAGGATCCGGCAGATCCAGGAGAAGATCCTGAAGAAGACCAAGGAATGGTTGATGGAGGAGATACCCGATTTTGAGGAAAATTTCTCGGATCTCTTGCATGAGTAAGAAACAGAGGGCGATATCCTGTTGGTTGGTGCTTTTTCTCGTCACGCCGGTGCTTTCCTGTGTGGCGGTGGAACGGGACTTTCCCCAAAACCAGGCCATTGGCCCATCGGGAGGCCTTGCTCGCCCAGGGGATGATGCCCTTCAGTATGCGTATCAAAGCTACGCCCTTGCCTGCCTCGCCATACTAGACGGTGATTACGGGCAGGCGGAGAGCTATCTCAAGGAGGCCCTCACCAGAGACGAGCGCTCCCCCTATTTGCTCATGAAGCTATCTCACGTGCTGTTCAAACAAGGAAAAGGAGAAGAGGCCCTCCGGTTTGCCCGAAAGGCAACAAGCATTGACCCCGATGATATGGATGCGAAGAAGCTTTTAGCGGGAATATATTCCCAGCTCCAGAAGTTCGAGTTGGCGATATCCGAATACAGGGAGATACTCGAAGACGATCCGAAAAACAACGAGGTGAGGCTCCAACTCTCCACGCTTTTTATCAGGCTGAAGGACCTTGATGCGGCACGAGAGCACCTGTCAATTCTCATCGCAGACGATCCAGGGCTCCTTATAGCCCACTATTATATGGGGAGGATCGATCTGGAGCGCGATGAATATAGCATGGCGGAGAAGGCTTTTCTCAGGGTGCTCGAGATAAATCCGGATTTTCTCCCAGCCCTCTTCGATCTGGCAGTTGTCTACGACAAAACGGATAGGCTTGATCGGGCGATTGCATGCTATAAGAGGATCTTGGCAACGTCCCCTACCAATACGACGGCGAGCGAGAGGCTGATATCCCTATACTACAAGGCCGGTAAGGAGGAATTGGCGGAGAAAGCCATAGAGGAGATGGACGAGAACCTGAGCCCAGGGGACCGGGAGAGAAAGAGATTGGGCTTCATCTACCTCAAGTACGGAAAACTGGATGAGTCCATCGCAGAGCTTACCGCGATCGTTGCGGCATGGCCGGAGGATCAGGAAGCTCGGTACTATTTGGGCGCGGCACTTGAGGAGAATGAGGATTTCAATGCGGCCTATGAAAACCTGGATAAACTTACTCAGGAGAGCAATTACTTTATTCCTGCCAGGATTCGGATGGCGTACATCCTTCAGAGTCAGGAGAAAACCGATGAGGCAATAGAGCTTCTCAGGGACACCATTGATCTCAAGCAGGGGAATCCCCAGCTCTACTTGATGTTGTCAACTCTGTATGAGGGCAGGGAGCAATACCATGATGCCGTGAGTGTACTGAAGGAGGGATTGGCCCATAACGAGCGGGATACGGATATTCTCTACAGGATGGGGATTGTATTGGATAAGTTGCAGAGGAATGAGGAGTGCCTCGAGAAGATGGAGATGATACTGGCCATTGATCCCAAGCACGCCGATGCCCTCAACTACATTGGGTATACCTATGCCGATAAGGGCATTCAGCTGGACAGGGCGCAGGAGTTGATCGAGAGGGCCGCAAAGTACAAGCCCAACAGCGGCTACATAATCGATAGCCTGGGTTGGGTGTATTTTCGGAAGGGATTCTACGATAAGGCCCTCATCGAGCTGAAGCGGGCCATAACGTTGACCCCTGAGGATCCGGTCATCAACGAGCATTTGGGCGATGTCTATGTTAAGAAGGGGCTTTACGAGAGGGCCCTTGAGAGTTACGAGAGGGCGCTCACCTTGGAGAATGCGGATCAAGAGAGGCTGAATGAGAAGATCAGAGATGTGTCGGAGCATCTCAAGGGCGAGAACCGGTGAGCGGGTGTGAACGTACGCGGCCCTTGGAATTCGCCACGTTTGATCGGGTGCGCGGGCTGGGTGTATGGCCCAGAGGAATAGAGAAACAGCACAACGCCGGGAACGCGAGCCCACGCACGGCGCTCAAAGCATCTCAAGTACGGCACCGACAAAAGGGGGAATGGTTGCTTAGGGGACGTGGATTTCGTCATGCTCGATGCATCCTTCTCCTCGTCTTGGCTGCGTTCACGGCATGTGCACCGCTCCGGCCTCTTCCCCTGGCGAAGCCCATGTCTCAGGATCAAGCCCATCATCTCATCTCCCAGATGAGAGCGCAGGCCGATGGAGTGTTCAGCTTTGTGGGTATAGGGAAGTTGCTGTTCAAGCAAGGGGATGGGGAGACGGAAATGAATCTCCTCGCCGTTGGTCAGAGGCCTTCCAGGATGAGGCTTGAGCTCACCCACACGTGGGGAAAACCGCTCCTTTATATGGTGGTAGATCGGCAGAATAGTTCGGTGCTCTCTTTTGTGGAGAACACGTTCTACAGCGGACCATTAAGCCAGGTAGATACAAGCCGGTTTTTCCCCTTCGAGCTTAACCTGGATGCAGCGTGGGTGCTCCTCGCAGGTAGGATACCGATTCTGCCGCACTGCACGGTTGAAAGCCTGAGGCCGAACGAGCTCACCCTATTGAATAGGCAAGGTGATACAGTGGAGAGACTCACCT
>QMLW01000358.1 GCA_003646935.1 Deltaproteobacteria bacterium | reverse complement strand
TTCTTAAACGTTGCGGAGCAGGTCGGCACCAGTGCGTTTCACGTGGGCATGGGCAATGCCTGCTTCAGTCCTCCGTGGTATTTCCACCATGCGAGCCTTCCCCAAAAGCCCCAGGTTGATGCCCTGGAGTGGGTCCGCAAGCAGACTTTCATACCCCTTATTGTTGCAGGAAGGATGGGCAGAAAGAAAAGGATAAAAGAGGTCTTGGCAAGTAGATTTGCCGATCTGATAGCAGTTGGAAGGCCGATGCTTGCCGATCCCCATCTGCTGAAAAAATGGCAGGAGGGAAGGGATGAGGATATCATATATTGTGGGTATTGCCTTCAGGGGTGCCTCCATCGTCTGAAGAGCGGCGAGCCCCTGGGCTGCAACGTGAACCCGGAGACAGGTTTACCGCCCCTGGAGCCCTCCGATAGTCCCCTGAAAGTCCTAGTTGCCGGCGGAGGACCGGCCGGTATGAGTGCGGCTATGTACATGGCGAAACGCGGTCACCAGGTAATCCTTGTTGAGCAGAGGGAAGGCCTGGGAGGGCAATTCTCACTTGCGTGGAAAGCGCCGGGCAAGGAAACCATGAGAGAGGGATTACATGGTTTGGAGCGAGCTGTGAAGGAAAGCGGGGCATCGATCCTCATGAACAGGACCGTGGATCCGGAGCTTGTGAGGGAGTATACGCCAGATCTTCTCGTTTGGGCAACCGGCGCTTTGCAGAATATACCCGAGATCCCGGGGCTCCATGATCAGTACAGCATGACATCGCTCGAGTTTTTTCGGGGAGAAAGAGAGGTGCGGGGACCAAGAGTTCTGGTGATTGGCGCCGGAAGAACGGGCCTTGAGATCGTAGAGAAGCTCGGCAAAGAGGGGCACGAGGTGGTTGCCACAAAGCGGACTGATCCCATCGGAGGCATGATGGAGATGATTACCAAGAATCTGGCCTTGATGAGGATCGGGCAGATCCCGAATATTACGCTCATGCCTCATACCACGGTGAAGGCATTCTTGCCCCAAAGGGTTGATATAGAGCAGGACGGAGTACGGATGTCGTTAGATCCTTTTCAGACGGTCATCTTATCCTCCGGCACGGTACCGGCGCCAGGACCGGATGAGGAGATCAGAAAGATCGTTCCCAAGGTCGAGATAATAGGTGATGCCAGAAAGCCGCAGGATATCTTTACCGCCGTGCATGCGGGCTATACATTAGCTCAAAGCTATTGAGCCGGAGTCTGTACAGCATGGAAACGCATTCCAAATCAGGAGGTAGATATGTGTTTGAGCACCGTTTATATTGATTCGGATACGGGCAAAGAAGAAGTTATGCGGGACGTGGCGGAAATGGAAGCGGAAGGAGAGGGTTTCAACCTCTTTAACCTTATGGGGGAGAAGAGATTCGTCAAGGGCAGCATAAAGCGTGTGGATTTCGTCGATGAACACACGGTGGTGATGGAGAGGGAATCTCGGCTATGAAGATCCAGGCAGAGGTTACCCTCTATGATTTAGCCTCTTTGCGAGGCGAATATGATCCCGAAACCGCCCCAAAGGCACCCTATCCACTGAAGTTTGTGAAAGGAACCCACTGGTGCTCGGTAAGCGAAGTGACGGATTTGCTGCTAGAAGCCGGGTTTGTCGATCTGAAGTACGTCCAGACGTTAACACGTCATCCGAGATATTCCGATGACCAGATCGAACAACCTACGGAGGGATATGATAAGGGCGATTACATAGTAATTCAAGGTCTGCTGGCTACGAGTTCACTACGCTCCTCACAAGAGGCACTGGTGTCTGTGCTGCCGTGCTTCTGGTCCTATCGCGACATTGCACTCTATCATCGGGATGCTCTGGGCAGCAACGCCAACAAGATCTATGTTGATTGGGCATCAGTTTATTTATCTGAGGATTATGCGCAGTTGGTTGAGAAACTGAGACGGCTTGTGGATCGGGTATGTGATGATTTCCCGTATGAAAGGCTGAAACCTCCTTTTCTCACGGCCAGTCGATATGAGTATATGTATTGGGATTCGGTCTATAACATTGAGTCATGGCCTGTTTAGGGTAAAGCAATATTTCGGAGGTTTGCAGAGTTTGTCCAGTTTCATCCTTGAACCTGAATCCAGTGAAGATCTCTCCGCTAATCCGAGGAATGGAAATATGTGGTGGGTGATGAAAAAACCTTGTCCTTTTTACTGACTTTTTGATAAACTAACATATAAGTGATCATTCTGAATTACTGCCCCTTATCACTTTTCAACGCGTACCCTAAAAACTGACACTCTCACCTGCTAGTACATTACTCATTACCTCAGGATTCTCCTGCGCAAGCTTCGAACTCAGATCCTCACGGCATATCTTTCGGTTCTGATGCGGACTTTAACGGTGAGATCAGAGCAGGGCAGATTCTGGATGCGGGCCCTGTGTGCAATGAGAACATCAACTTCCTCGCCCAACGGGTGAGGAGGCTTTATGTCTGCGACATGTTCATCCGGCTAGACCAAGTGAAGCACGGGGAGCTTCCCCTCCAAAAAGTCTGGCGGTACCTGGACTATCCCCCCGAGAGCTTCGATGGGATATTGCTTTGGGACGTGGTAGATCGCCTGGATGATCGTGAGGTTGGCAGGGTGAAGGATAACTGCCACCGCATGGTGAGAAAGAATGGCATGGTGGTGGCGATTGCCCTGAGTAAGCAGGAGATCACACAGGTGGTGAACTCCTTTGTCATTGGTGACGATTACCGGCTTTCCCTCCGCCCCCAACTCCACTTGGATCTTCCCTTGCATATCCGCCAGAACCGGGGGCTGCTGAAGTTGCTGTCCCCCTTCAGCGCAGTCAAATCCTTCATTTACCGAAATGGGATTAGGGAGTTTCTCTTCAGGCGTAAATAAGGCACCTAAAATGACGTTTCAGATACAGTTCGTAACCTTGAAGAAGGTAACGTAAAATTCAGGTAGCCCAACAGGCAAGTGATTGTTGAATTTTATCCATTAAGATTGTAACCTAGAAATTGAAGAGTTTCTTGATAAGAAAAATGTGATTTTCTCAGCCAATTTCTATCTATATGGAGAAGATACTTCC
>QMLW01000357.1 GCA_003646935.1 Deltaproteobacteria bacterium | reverse complement strand
CTGGCCAGGTAGGAGCCGAGGATATTGCCGCTGTGGTAGTGGCCGTGGTGGAAGTCGATCGCCTCGGGGCCGTAGTTCTGCTTAATCTCCTTCAGCCTGTCCGCGATGGTCTTTAAGGCCTCATCCCAGGAGATCCTCTCCCACCTGCCCTCTCCCCGTTCGCCAACGCGCTTCATGGGGTGTTTGAGGCGGTCGGGCGCGTAGAGGATCTCTTTCATGTGCTCGCCCCGCACGGTGAGCTGGCCCTTGCTTTCGGGGTCCGTGGGATCGCCGGCGATGGCGGTCCCCGTGCCTCCCTGAACGCCCACCCTCATCCTGCACTGGGAGTGCGCGTCCACATCGCTCACCACGCCGATCAGCTTTTTTTCCTTGCCTTGTGCGGCGTGGGCGGGATTTACAAGATCGGCAAAGCTCAGTGTCTTTGCGCTCATATATTTTCCTATGGCAAGCGTTACACCGAACAACGCCGATGCCTTTAGAAAAATCCTTCTCGTGATTCTGCTCATGGTGTCCTACTATTTCTGCGTCTTCTATGTTTATCGTTATCTATAGTTCATTAATTGATTTTGTAGGCTTGCTCCATTTCCGGCACCTCGCTCAAACGAGGCCACGATCTCGGGGGAAGTGCCTGGTATTAAATATGTAGCCTTCGCCTCTTGTCTGCTGGGCAGGTCCTTTGTGAGGTACACGGGCGCCACGATCATGGAGATTACGACGAGCACGATCGCGGTAACGGCGAGCGCCTTTGGGCCGAGGCGAAGGTGCTTTCTGAAGCTCACCTTGGCCCAATCCCAGTGGAGCACGAGGTGGGCGAAGATAAAGAGAATCATTGAAAGCGCCAGCACCCAGTGGAGGTCCGCCAGCTCCTTTCGTGGTACGCCCAGAACCGTGTACGCGCTCAGATCAACGGAAAACTCACGGAGCACGATCCCGGTGAAAACCACTAAGATAAAGTCGATGAAGATAGCTATGTTTATCCAGAAGTTCAGGGATTTCTTTTTCATGGCTTTACTCTCCTTCCTTTTTAAACACATAGATCCGGCCCTGCTTTCCCGTGTAGGTAAATCCTTTTTGCTCGATATCCTCAATGAATGCTGCCTCCGAGCCTCTGGTCTTCTCAAAGGAGAGGATTCCTCCGTGCTTTAACGTGCGGCGGAGCTCGGAGATCACGTTTTCAAGACCGCCGGCCACGTATCGAAGGCCGAACAGAAAGGCAAGGTCAACGCTTCCATTCGGCAGCCCGGTATTCGATGCGTTGACGCACAGAGCCGTGATGTTCGTGAGGGCCTCTTCGGCGATTTTTTTTCTCACCCTGGCTACTGCACGAGGATGTATGTCGACTGCATATACATGGCCGGTATCTCCCACGATCCTTGCCGCGGGTATGGTGAAAAAGCCCGGCCCGCATCCCACCTCGAGCGCCTTTTGGCCTTGATCTAATCCCGCTGCCTTGAGGAGTTTATAGGGATTTCTCACCAGGGGCAGGAGGGGATTGTCGTGCATCAGGCGAATCGTCCAATAGGCGATGGTTGATGTATGATTAAAGGAACGGCGATGTATTTTGCTCGTGATCATATCCTTATTTCACCTCCTTGTTGCGCTGAAATAGCACATGTAACCGATGGGTACATCGGGGCAATCCTGCATATCCCGATGAGGTGTACTGTATTTTTTGAATCCAGGGTTTCATGCGGGTTCTCCCCTATTCTCGATCCAGACGGAGTGGTCTACCAGACCGAAGGCCTTCAGACTTTGTGCGAGACCCAAGCCTAAGGTGCTTCCTCTGGGTTGGGGATCATCGGTATCCCAAAAGAGCCGCAGGGCGAAACACCCGGGCACGGTGGCATGGCTCGAAACAGCGGCCTCGCGCAATCCACGACGGTGGGGATTCTCCTGAACCTCCCGCGCCAATGCCGTTAGTTCGCGTTCAGCGGTGTGCTCCTTGCCGGTTGCCGATTGAACCCTTATGGTTTCCATCCATCTCATCCTTTGCCTCCTATTCGCTGTGTTGCCTTTTCAAATAGCATAGAGCATGCCAAAATATATTATGTAGTGAATTCAATAGGTTGAAAGCATTGTGGGTTTGGAAGTGTCCCATAGGGCATATTTTAGATTGACTATGGGATAGTTTGCGAATAAAGTGTCCCATGGGACAGAAAGTTTGGATTACAGGTATATGGATTTGATCCATTTCCTGGGCTGACTGATAGCCACACTGCAATATGCGGATTTTCATTGGAGTAGTGGAGTAATGGAGCAATGGAGTCTCGATGCCAAAAATAAAAGGCTTTCAGGATACATTGTATTCGGCTTTCGATTTTCCGTTTTTTTTACTCCAATCCTCCATCATTCCAATTCTCCACTATGAAACTAGGATTGGGCCGATCTCAAAGGATGAGAGGCATATAGCTGGACTAACATTGAAACATAAGGTACGCCATGCAGGTAGATGAGAGGGAATTCTTTCGCGAGGCAACGCTCCGCATCTGCGGAAGCCTCGATGTTCAAACGTTCCTCTACGAGAGCTTTCTCTATATCCGAGACTACCTCCCGGCGGACGGCGTGTTTTTAACCCACTACCGTCTGGACAAGGGTGAGCACGCTGTTCTAGCCAGGGCAGGGGCAGAGGGGAGCTCATTGCTCAACCTCACCGTTACTGTTCCACCTGACATACGCACCTTTGTGGTTCGTCCCGACAAGGAAACCCCTGTTATTGAGAGGGCGGAGATGCATCCTACTGCCAGGCCCTGGATAGCCAAAGGCCTGCTTGAAAAAGACGCTTCGCTCCTGGTGCTTCGCCTGATCGTGGACGGGGATATCATAGGAGGAGTGACCTTTATCTCAAAGCGGAGCGATGCCTTCACCCGGGAACACGCCGACCTGGTATCCTTGCTCAGGGAGCCTTTCGCCATAGCCCTGTCCAATAGCATCAGGTACCAGGAGCTGCTCGAGCTCAAGGAGCTCCTCGCCGAGGATAACCGCTTTCTCCACTCCGAGCTGCGGCAGATCGCTGGCGAGGAGATCATCTGGGCCGATTTCGGGCTCAGGGGCGTGATGGAGATGGTGCGGCAGGTGGCCCCGCTTTCGAG
>QMLW01000356.1 GCA_003646935.1 Deltaproteobacteria bacterium | reverse complement strand
GGCATGGACGGGTTTGATGCCGTGTTGCTCTGGAGGGCCTATCAGGCAGGCGATAAGAGCGCCCTTGAACGGCTGATCCAGTACAACACCGCTGATATCGTGAACCTCAAGCCCTTGATGGAGAGGGGATACGAGGAGATGAAGTCGCAGATGCTGTCCCAATGCTTTTTATAACATAGTAGCTTTTTGCAATACCCTCGTGAATGAGCATTAAGTAGGAGGAGGCCCATGAGAAACGTATCTCCAATGCTTTTGACCATACTGCTGGCTGCAGCCCTCATACTCGAGCTCCTTCTCTACGATCTCTATCGTAACACCAATAAGGAGCTCCTGCTCAGCCAGGATAAGGTTGTCCAGTTAAACGAGAGAGTCAGTCAACTGAGCGCGAAAAACCGTGAGTCTGCCGAGGAGCTTGAGCGCAAGATCACAGAAAAGGACCGGGCACTTTCCGAATGTGAGAAAACCAACCGAACCTGTGAGAAAGACCTCCTGAAGGAACAGCAAATCAATACGCACCTAAGAAACGAGATCGCATCCAAGGATGCCTCGCTCAATGAGCTCTGGGAGAACCTGAAGGAGGATCAATCCCGTATTCGCTTTCTCGAGGAAGAGGTTGCGAACTCCCAAAACGAGATCGAGGGTCTCCAGGAGGAGCTCTCCTCCTTTAAGGAGAAGAAGACCATGGCTGAGAAGAAGGTAGGCCGGCTCAAAACCACCTATGAATCCCTTATCTCTGAGCTCAAACAACAGATCGAAGATCAAGAGGTGACCATCAAGGAATACGAAGAGAAAATCTCCGTTACGATGGTAGACCATATCCTCTTTGAGCTCGGAATGGCCGCCATTACGCCGTATGGAAAGAACATCTTGCAAAGGGTCGGGACGATCTTGAACAACATTCAGGACAGAAAGATCAGGGTCGTGGGGCACACCGATAACATACCCATTACGCCGGACTACCAACATAAGTTCCCCACAAATTGGGAGCTCTCTGCGGCACGGGCTGCTGCGGTGGCTCGGCATTTTCAAAACGAGAGCGGCATCGATCCCGGAATGCTTGAGGCCGTTGGCCGCTCCTTCTATGATCCCGTTGCCAGCAACCAGACGCCAGAAGGCCGTGCTCAAAACAGGCGCGTGGAGATTATTATCGCCCCGAAGCTGGAGTGAGCCTTCCTTCTGGACCGAGCCCTGGAACTAGAAACAATGGTTAGAGTCGATACTTCTCCAAGACCGTGAATCCCGAACAACACACATGGGGCGTTATCTTCGATATGGACGGGGTGCTTATCGACAGCTACCGCGCCCATTTCCTCTCCTGGCGGAAGATGCTCCGAAACCACGGACTGGATATCACCGAGGAGCAATTCGCCGCCACCTTCGGCCGGACCAATCCCGACATCTTTGCCCGGCTCTACCCCTCCGTGAAAAAAGAGCACTACCCCGTGCTTGCCGAGGAAAAGGAGGCGGCTTTCCGGGAGATCATCTCAGCCGATTTTCCGGAGATGAAGGGAGCATCAGAGCTGATCAAAGCCCTCCATGAAGCGGGTGCTGCCCTGGCCATCGGCTCCTCAGGGCCTCGTGAGAATCTCGAGGCCGTGCTGAACGCGCTTCCCGGAGGCACGCACTTCATGGCCACAACCAACGGCAGCGAACTCACCTGGGGAAAGCCCGATCCCGAGGTCTTCCTCACGGCCGCCCGCAAGCTCGGCCTCCCGCCTGAACGGTGTGTGGTGGTGGAGGATGCATCAGTGGGCGTGGCCGCTGGCAAGGCGGCCGGATGTGCTGTTATCGCCATCACCGGAACTGCTACGCGCGAGCACCTCAAGGACGCCGATCTCGTGGTGGACTCCCTCCGCGAGTTAACGCCTGAGATATTCAAAGACCTGATCTTCTCTTTGCACCAATCAAAGGCTTTTACTACACCCCTTAAGCCGTGAACGCCATACTCCCTTTCGTCCCTCTAAATTAATATGCTTTTAGCTATGAGCTATGAGCAGCTAAGCGCTTGTGCCTTGAGCCGTAAGCCTTTACTAATCTCCCTTTCAGCTTTTCTTTGCTTTGAGCTATCAGCTTAAAATGGCCCTGCGCCTTGCGCCTTTCACCCTTTTTCTTACATTGCCACCCGATATATTCAAGAACCTGATCGACTCAAATCCTAGAAGCCAGAAGCAAACGGATTCTTAACAGAACAAAATGCAGCTTAGGATTGTATGATTGCGGCCGATGATGCTGAAGATAACCTCATCAATGCTCTCCTTATCGATACTCTGCCAGTGATAGGAGGTTTTTGCCCTGAAGAGTTTTTTCAACATCGGGGTGTCGCAGGGGTTTCGGAAGTCCTGATCGAAGTTGTTCTTGATAAAGTTAAAGAACGCCAAGAGCTGGGAGTAGCGCGTCTGTTTGGTGTGCTGTTTTCTCCCCTCAGTGATCATATTCAAAAAGGAGAGCACCTTCTCCGTGGTGATCGCTTCCAGGTTCTCAGTGCCGAATTCCTCGCAGAATTTGGTAAGAACCCGCGTATAGGCCCTGATAGAGTGTTCTTTCGAGTGGGTCTTGTGGTACTCCAGGAACACTGTTGCTACCTCGCTAACGTTCATATCTTTGCCTCCTTTTGGTTTGGGGTTTATGGAAGTTTTTCTGCCATATCTCCCAAGCTGTAGAATATCACAAGAATAGAGGCAACAAGATCAGGAGGATGTCTGGAAGCGATTGTAAAAGAGATAAGAATTTGGCTCAGAGCCATAGCTCTCTAATTGTGGAGATCCCATAATACTCACATTAACTCCGTATAGATAGTTAAATATTCAATTTGCTTTTTCATCAACATTTTGGTACTTAAGTAACGGCTTTATTTTTCTCCATCTTACCAACGCAAAAACCTGGCTATGAGATGCCTGTCATTAGCTGTGGACAACAAGCTTTTCACTACCAGTTCCACGTTCTAACTCTCTTCGATTGAACTTAGTTCGCTTCGCTCCCGCCCGCCTCGCCTGAGCGAGAGCGATGGCGGGCAGGCACAATTGGAATATTGGAATTCTGGAATTCTGTATCTGAAAATATCCTTGAATTACCTAAATAACCATAGCCAGTGCACAATTGAACAGCGCGCT
>QMLW01000355.1 GCA_003646935.1 Deltaproteobacteria bacterium | reverse complement strand
TATAACCCATCCTACATGTTTAGTTCTGAAGATTACATGGAATTTAAGCAAGAGGTGGTAATTGTGCTACAAAAGATAAGCACCTGGTTGGAAGAAGAAGGTTATTTAGCATGAATGCCGCCTTGCTCTGTCCTTGCCATGCTGATGGTGAAACGCATAAAGACGCAATAACAAATGCAGAGAGCTTATCGGATGTTACTTTCTTTCTCTCGCGTATTTAGCGTTAAACATTTTCCGCTACTTGTTCAAATCTTTAACCGCTTTAAACGATAATAACGCTCAAAGCGATCTCAACGAACTAGACAGATTTGCACCGCGTGCCCAATGAAATATCTACCAAGTGAAATGCCTGCCCAATGGAATACGAAGTATATTCCATCGGGGCGAAGCCTATTTTACAGTGGCGAAGGACATTTCATCGGGGTGAAAACTTTTTCGTATTCCGTTTCTCTGGGGCGTATTTCACTAAGACCAAACAAACCAAACGAGGGCTTTCAACGATATGAACGCTCCTAACGAACCCAACGCTCCCAACGATCAATGAAAATAACCCACTTCGAAGACCTAGAGTGCTGGCAAGAAGCCAGGAAGCTGTTGACAACCATACCTGGGTATTTGATTATATGCTTGGTTGATAAAGAGATCTCAAGGAGGGCGATATGCTAAGTAAAGCGATAAAAATGGAAGTCGAGCCGGAAAAAATAATTGAGGCGGTAAGGAATATGAAAAAGAGTGAAAGAGATTCTTTTCTAGAAGACCTGCTTGCCGCTAGTTCCCCCGAGTATCTCAAGAGCATCAGAGACGCTCGTGATGATTACAGCGCGAGGAGAGTAAAATCTCATGAAGAGGTTTTCGGGAGGTGAAGTACAACCTCGTATATACCAACCGGGCTGACAAGGATATCCAAAAGCTTTCACCTGAAGTCAAAAAACGTATCGGCAAAACACTTCTCCGATATAAACACGATCCTAAAAATATTCTGAAACACTTAGAGACCCTAAAATAGGGAGTTATAGATTCAGAATTGGAGATTATAGAGTTCCCCTTGATAATGATCGGTGAATACTTCATTATTCCCAACAGAGTCATAGGGTAATAACATCCTCTATACGGTACAGGAGGAAAGAATGAAAGAATATAAAAGAATTGTAATTAACCCAAACATAATGTTCGGGAAGCCTGTGATTAAAAATACGCGAATTACAGTGGAGCAAATTTTGCGCAAGCTAGCAGGAGGCATGACGGTTGAAGAAATCATTGCAGATCATCCCCACCTGAAGCCGGAAGATATTTTAGCCGCTCAAGACTTTGCGGCTGATTATTTGGCTGACGAAGAGATTGCTTTCGCTTAAGAGAAGATGAATTGAAATTTTTAGCGGATGAATGTTGTGATACTGAGTTAGTGGCATCTTTAAGGAGTGATGGACATGATGTCTTATACGTATTAGAGAAAAAACCGGGTATTCCTGATGACGAAGTTTTGCTTGATGCTTACAACGAAGGGCGTATTTTACTGACAGAGGATAAGGATTTTGGTGAGCTTGTTTATCGACTTAAGAAACCCTCCAGGGGCATTATTTTGATCCGAATTGATGTGAAACAAAGGCACAATACGTGAGAGATAAGGTAGACTAAGCCACTTGATCCCGAGTTTTTGCCTCCAACCACAAGCGTGCCCTTTGGAATCCTATTTCACTGAGGCTGAGCGATCCTACAACCTAATACATACATTCTGCTCTGCCCTATGAGCTGTCAGCTATGAGCGGGAGCACATCGCCACACGCTCACAACGTTGTCGATGTTCCAAACCTAGATCCAAATTAAAAAACTATTGCAATTTCCGCACGAACGCCCCTCTTTATGTTAAAAACTTGAAATATTTAAATCGTTTTGGAACCAATGTCCCCCATTTCATTTATTTTTTTCTTGACAGGAGAGTATAGGATTGTCCCACATTATAACACGGGGTATTTAATATGAGTTTGCATAAAGTGGAGGCAAAGATGACGAGCATGACAATCGAGTTACCTGAAACGGTTTTTTCTGCCCTACGTAAAGCACCAGCGGAATTTGTTAAAGAGATGCGGATCGAAGCTGCAACTCAATGGTATGCTCAAGGACGTATCTCCCAGGAGAAGGGGGCAGAAATTGCTGGAATCAGTCGAGCGGAATTTATTAACGAATTGGCGCGCCGCCGAATTTCGGTTGACCAGGTAAGTTTTGATGAGATGATGGAGGAAGTTCTGCGTGACTGATGCTTGGGTCATCAACGCATCGCCGATCATCTTGTACGCTCGTATCGGCAGACTTGATGTGATTGAGCGGCTCGCCCCAAGAGTGATTGTGCCCGCAACAGTCATTGAAGAGATCCAGGCTGGAATCCGAAATGATGGAACTGCTAAAGAGGCAACAGCCTGGGCGATACAATATCAACAGCCTGACATTTCCATCCCAACCACCGTTGAACGCTGGGACCTTGGTCCAGGCGAATCTCAGGTTATCAGCTTCTGCCTACAAGGAGAACGATGCGCAGTGCTCGATGACAGGATGGCCCGCCGTTGCATCAGTGCTCATGGTTTGCAGATGATCGGATCACTTGGGATGATTCTCCGGGCTAGGAAGTTGGGATTGATTGATGCCGCTAGACCTTGGGTATACAAGTTGAAGGATGAAGGTATGTATGTAGAGGTCAGTCTTATTGAGAGGGCGTTATCAGCTATTGGTGAAGGCCAGTAAGGATTGTTTACCACAGCAATTCATGTCCTGAATCCCTATTGAAATAGCAAAACAGACCGGTTACCCCATGTAACTGGTGTAGTACTGCGGAGCGTATTTCACCGGGGCCAGATGAACCAAATAGACGAGATAAACCAGATAGACATTCTCAGTTGATAATTCCAGCCTTTATCACTTCCGATGCAAAGCAGTCGATTCCATTCACAACGTGAATCTCTTCCATCTGAAAGATAACGGGACAGGGGTCATCCCTTGACAAGTGACACACTATTTTGTATAAGTGCCCCTACTGGGAGGGTTTTCTTATGGCAAGCCCCCTTAAAATTGAATACGAGGGAGCATTTTACCATGTAACGAGCAGGGGAAACGAACGTAAG
>QMLW01000354.1 GCA_003646935.1 Deltaproteobacteria bacterium | reverse complement strand
GTGAAGAGGGAGGATGAGGCCGTCGCCCGGGCCAGGGCGCAGGCCAAGGCCTAGGAGAGAAGCTCGTTCATGCTGCCGCTCCTGTAGCCGGAGAGATCGAGGGTAACATAGGTAAAGCCCAGGCTTTTCAGGCCCTCGATAACCTTTTCCCTAATGGGAAGTTCCACTAAGCGCGGGATCTCGCCTGCTGATACCTCGATTCTGGCTACAGGGGCATGGTATCTCACCCTCACCTCCCTGAAGCCAAACTCATGTAGGAGATACTCCGCGTGCTCGATCATGGATAGGTCGCTTTCCCTTATCGGAGTACCATAGGCTATCCGTGAAGCGAGGCATGCGGAGGCTGGTGCGTTCCAGGCCTCAATCTTCCGTTTATTTGCCTCTCTACGTATATCATCTTTCGTGAAACCAGCCTCCATGAGAGGGCTGCGTATACCCGCTTTTCGTGATGCCTTCAAGCCAGGCCGGTAATCCATCAGGTCATCCTGGTTCGCGCCGTCGGCTATCATGTCGATGCCTTGTGTTGCAGCTTCTTTTTTCAGCGCCTCCACCATCTTCATCTTACAGGTCCGACACCTCATCCTATCATTTATCAGGAATTCTTGGTGCGAGAGGATATTGAACGGTATTTGGAGGTACGGTACCTTGAGCTCAGCGGCGAGGCCTTCAGCCCGAGCGAGATCGATGCTGGGAAAGATCGGGGAGATAAAGGTGACAGCCTTGGCCTTCTCCCCCAGTACCTCGGAGGCCACATGAAGCAGCAGGGCGCTGTCCACCCCGCCTGAGAAGCTCACCAGAACCGATCCCATGTCAGCCAATAGTTCTTTCAACCTTTCAGTTTTCAGATTTTGAGTCTCGTTCATTAAAGTCTCGGATTTCTACAAGTTGTTGAAATAACAGTATTTTTATATAGAACATGTTCCATGTAGGCCAGATGGGGTAATGGAATGGTGGAATATTGGAATGTTGATTTTAAAAGGAATTATCTCATTTCTTAACTTTGTTTTCAATAAAAAACTAACAAATAAGTGCATTGCTTTTTTATACCTCTTCTGGTACTAAAGTAACAATTTCCTTTTATCTGTCTTGCCAACGCTTAAACTAGGCTATGAGCGATCAGCTAACAACAATAAGCTATCGGCTTATATGTTCCCCGCTTTTCAAACTGAAAGCGGGGTTTTTTATGTTTGATGATGGGAATTGACCCTCGCACAGACCTAGAATAAACGTCAAACGAAGATTTGTAGTTTTATTCCAAGAGAAATGAACAAGACCATCCAGATTATAGCCCAGATTTGCGAAGAGTACCGCTTTCGGGAGAAACTCCTTTTTGTTCCCTCCTATTCCATCGGCCACCAGATAGGTGAGTATCTGGCTAAAACAGACGTATCGTGGATTAACCTGAGAATAACTACAGCCGCTGGCTACGCGCAAGGGCTATTGACCTTGCACCTCAATCAAGAAGGAATTCGGCTTATTGAATCCCAGGAGCGTCTTATTATTATTGAAACGCTCTACCAAGAAGATGATTCTCTGAAAGGAAAGAGTCGCTACTTTAAAGAGGCGGCTGAGATCCCCGGTATCCTGCAATGCCTTGCCAATGCCGTCCATGAGATGAGAATGGCAGGCCTTGCCCATAAGAGCGTTGATCCGGGTGCTTTTATCGTCCCCGAGAAGGGAGAGGAACTGATCTGCCTCCTGGAGTCTTATGATCGCTTCCTGAAAGAAAACAGGCTGATTGACCAGCCTGAGATGCTCAATAGTGCCATTAATTATCTCAAGACAGAACATAACTCCGAAAAAGGCACGATGGTAATGACACTCTCTGATTTTCCAATCGCCCCGCTTGAAAAGGAGTTCATCAGCCTGGTCGGCGGAGAGGACCGAGTTATCATAGATCATACCCGTCCGGTAGCCTTCGGTTTTCCAATTAGGTTTTTGGAACCTGCCGATCAATTTACGAAGGAGGATTCTGAACCGAAAGCGGATATCGATCTCCTGCCGTGGCTTTTTCAACCTGAAACGGCTCCAGGCCCCTTCAATGATGGGAGCGTGTCGATCTTTCACGCACTTGGGGAGTCCAACGAGGTGCGAGAGGTATTCCGGAGAATTCTAAAGGACGGAGTTCCCCTGGATGATGTAGAAATCCTGGTCACCAAGCACGACCCCTATATTTCACTGATTTACGAGATAGCCAGTGCCCTGGAGCTGCCTATTACCTTTAACAGCGGAATTCCAGTGACCTACACCCGACCCGGGAGGGCGCTCATTTTTTACCTTCAGTGGCAGGCGGAAGATCTACAGGCCAGCTATCTGAGACGCCTTTTTTCCGGAGGCTACCTTAACCTCGATAGCTTCAAGCTGGAAGGAGAAAGACCTTTTTCCAGGAGAGCTGCTGCCATTATTCGCGATGCCGCTATCGGCTGGGGACGTGACCGTTACCCAAGCCGACTAAAGACACTTGCAGAAAGCTACCTATCTAAGTCCAGGGAAAAGAGAGAGGAGGGAGAGGAAGACAAGGCCCAAAGGGCAGAACGGGTAGCCGAGCAGGTGGTATGGGTAGGGCGGTTCGTTGAAGAGATCATGGCCACTGTGCCCGACCCCACTCCAGAGGGAACTGTGACTATAAAAGACGCTTGTACCGGGGCCATGGATTTCGTGAAAAGATTCTGTCGAACTGCCGATGAACTTGATGTGGCGGCAAAATCGAGGCTTCTGGATCTCCTTGAAATAATTGCACAGGCCTCTCCGCTGTCAATTCCGATCAAAGAGGCGGCCGAGCGGCTTACTTCTATAGTAGAAGGAATCTCAGTCAGCCATTCGAATCCTAAGCCCGGCTGTATCCATGTGGCACATTATCGTTCCGGTGGATACAGCAGTCGATCCCATACCTTCGCACTTGGGCTCGACCAGAACAGCCTTCCGGGAATGATCCTGCAGGACCCGGTGATTCTTGATGCAGAGCGTAAACGATTGGGCACCGGGATGGTGCTTTCCAGCGATCTGCTGCACGAGAACGCCTATATGAGCGCCAAGGTATTAGGGTCACTGAGGGGAATGGTGACGTTGAGTTACTCATGCAGGGACCTTCTGGAAGATCGGGAGGTGTTTCCCTCCTCTATAC
>QMLW01000353.1 GCA_003646935.1 Deltaproteobacteria bacterium | reverse complement strand
GGAAAGGGCGGCGAAATAAGGAGCACCAAGGTAATTCGAGGAGCCCGCAATAAAAAGCGCCTTACCGTAGCTCCCCTTATGGGTATCCTCGATTCTCATGGGGATGGGAAAAGGGTCGTTCGTTTCAACCTTTATCTCATCAGAATCATAGAGCGATGGTGAAAAGGAGATGTGCGTCACATAGAGCTTACCGCATAGCTCAAAGCCCGGGTAGAGCAGGTTTCCAAGCTTCGGAAGGCCGAACGTGACCGTATAGTCCGCCTTGACCGCACATCCCATAGCTTGGCCGTTGTCGCCGTTAATCCCGGAGGGGATGTCAACACTGAATACGGTCTTCCCGCTCTCGTTGATCAGCTCGATTATCTCCCCGTATATCCCCCCTACGTCCCTCACAAGGCCTGTTCCGAAGATGGCATCAATAATGGCATCGCAGCCGGCAAAGCTGGGAGCAATCTGTTCCACGGAATTGACTTTTTCAATCTGGATTGGAAGGGTGGAAATGGTATCGAAATTGTCCTTTGCGCAGCCGGTTAATTTTTTGCTATCTCCCAAAAGAAACACCGTTACGAGCCCGCCGTTTGAGTGAAGCTTTCTGGCTACAACGAATCCGTCCCCGCCGTTGTTGCCAATTCCACAGAAGATAATGAAACGCTTTCCCTTTATGCCGAATTCGCTGTGGATCACGAAGTATACCGCGCCTCCGGCGTTTTCCATGAGGAGGATGTCGGGGGTTTTAAACCTTTCAATTGCCCCCCGGTCAAGGTTTCTCATCTGCTCTACGGTAGATACCTTCATAGCTCATCACCCGTGACAATTGTTAGACAAAATGTCTGACTCATGTAGTCAAACAATCAGCATGTAGCAAGCTAAAAGCCAGGCAAAGCTAAGGCATTCAGCCCCGTTATTCGCGCCACGCTACCACTAACGCGATCCTAAATCAATCCATTTTTCGGAAGGGGCTTTCAGCTTTTTCGGGCCCGGATCAGCTCCGGGGTCATCTCATCGTGTTCCCGCTGGGTCTGCAACAACACGATAGCACCCACCACTACCATCCCTCCGAGGATCTGCAGGGATTCCATTGCCTCTCCCAAAAAGAAGAAGGCCATAACGCCCGCGGAGATGGGCTCAAGCGTGGCCGTGATAATGGCCCGTGTGGAACGGATGTAGTTGATTCCCGTGAAGTAAAGACCGAAGGGGATGATGGTTCCCATCACCGCGATGTAGAGGAGCCACTTCCACTGGTAGAGGCTAAATCCGGCTACCGCGTAATGAAAGGGCGGGTAGATGATATGCCAGGTGAGACTCCCAAAGGCCATTGCGTAAAAGAGCACAGTGGAGGGTTTGTACCGGTGCATTCCCCGCTCACCAAGCAGTGTATAGCCGGCTGCGCTCACGGCAGCACCCAGGCCGCCTACTATCCCCAATATATTCATCTGGAGGAGCTGAACATCGTAGCCCCCCACGACCAGATAACAGCCACCAAAGGAAAGCACGAGGGCGATGAGCTTGGCTGCGGTAAGCCTTTCCTTCCAGAAACACGCGGAGTAGATGGCAACCAGGATCGGTGCAAGGTACTGAAGCAGGATGGCTGCCGCCACCTGGATTTTGCTTATGGCATAAAAGTAGGTGCTCTGAACCATGGCCATGGCAATCCCGCCGAATATCAGGAAGTAGCCTATATCCTTTAACCGTATCTTGAACAATCCGCGAGAGAAAATCCCTAAGCACAGGGCCATGAGCATGGTAGAAAGCGTAAGGCGTATCTGAACCAGCTCGAAAGGCGTCATCCCCGTTTCGAAAAGTGCCTTGCCGGCGGTACCTGATGAGCCCCACAGTATGGCACCAAGCATCGTGCACAGGTACCCCTTGAGCTGATTTCTTCGCACCTGATACATCTACATCCCTTCGTTGGTACCTCACTCGATTTCAGGCCGTTTGAACCATACATACATTGTATTAATACCCAATTGCACAGCCATCTTTCCTCCTGTCCGATGCGCAGATGAGCACGTCCTGATCGCAATCCAAATAGATCGCCTGGCCCCCGCCTACCTGATTGACCGGTGCAGGGGCCTTGACGATTCGATGCCCTTTTTTCGCAAGGTCCGATATAATTTCCTTGAAAATCACATCCTCAACGTAGACCTCCATCCGCTGCATGTGCCGGACCCTGGGGGCGTCCACGGCCTCCTGGAGGTTCATCTTGAAATCGATGAGGTTGATCAAAAACTGCACGTGCCCTTGGGGTTGCATGTCGCCGCCCATGATCCCAAAGCTCATTAGAAAATTCCCGCCTTTAAATACCATCCCGGGTATGATCGTGTGCAGGGGCCGCTTGTGGGGCTCAAGTCGATTGGGATGCCTTGGGTCCAGCGAAAACGATTTTCCCCTGTTATGGAGGATGATGCCTGTTCCATCAACTACCATGCCAGAACCAAATGGAACAAAGATGCTGCTGATAAATGAAACGGCGTTTCTTTCCCCGTCCACAGCGGTGACAAACACTGTATCTGAACCCCCAGTATAGGTAGGCGAGACGGGGGGAACCATGGCCTTTTCGGGATTTATCTTTTGCCTGCACATCGCTGCATACTCCCTGGAGAGAAGCTCATCAACGGGGATCTCCTCAAACTCGGGATCGGCGATGAGGTTGTCCCTGTCGCTAAAGGCGAGCTTTTTCGCCTCTATGAGCAGATGCAGGTACTCGGGGCTTTGCTGTCCCATAGGTGAAATATCGTAACCCTCGAGGATATTGAGCATCTCAAGGGCGGTTATTCCCTGCCCGTTGGGGGGAAGCTCAAACACGGTATAGCCCCGGTAATCGGTTGAGATGGGCTCAACCCAGGTGGTGGTGTGGTCTCTAAAATCTTCAAAGGAAAGAAGGCCGCCGTTTTTCCTTGAGAAATCCACGATGGCCTCGCAGATTTCGCCTTTATAGAACGCATCGGTGCCGTCTCGAGCAATGCTTTTGTAGGTGTTTGCCAAATCCTTGTTTCCAAAGACTTGCCCGGGTCGGGGTGCCTTGCCGCCGATAAGGTAGGTCTTTGCGGAGCTTTCATGCGAGAGAAGAACCCCCTCTTTATCCTTCCACTCGCCTGCGGTGACCTCGGTGACCGGAAACCCGGTTTCCGCATAGTAGATGGC
>QMLW01000352.1 GCA_003646935.1 Deltaproteobacteria bacterium | reverse complement strand
TTTCAGGCCTTTACCCCAAAGTTCGTAAAGAAGTACGCCGCTATCGCCGAGGTGATCACCACAGCGATGAAGGAGTACGTCAAGGAAGTAAGGGAAAAGACCTTTCCCGCCGACGAGCACTGCTACCACATGCTCAAGGGCGAGGAGGAGAAGTTTAAGGAAATGGTCAAAAGATATGGATAATGATCAGGCTTAAGGCACAAGGCCAACGGCTTAAGGAAAATGCCGTGAAATTTATCTCTTACCTTGTGCATTGCGCCATTTGGTATTGTACATGGCAAGAAGCTTTTGGTTAAAGAAAGCACAGGAGGTACTATATGAACCATCTACGTGAACGATTGCGCATTAGCGAGCAACGATTAAGGGAGATCAACGATTTCATTCTCGATCCAGACAACGATCTTATTAACCGGTTCTTGGAGATTGTGGACAACTATGGCGGTCCCGAGGAGATAAACAGAAAGGCGAGCGAGGCTCGGAAGCTGGAAAACCTAATTGACCGACTCAAGCAGGAGGGCTCTTCCTACCTCGCGGACCTGGAATGGTTAGCCGAGCAGAGAGATGCCGGTGCCTTTATAACGATTGAAGACTACCGAAACAAGATCCTCGGTGATAGGGCAGCGAATACCACGTTCAATGAACAGAACGCGGTAACCCTGGAGATCAGTTCCCTTGGATTCTTCCCATGGTTAATCGCCGAGGCCAAGGAGGCTATTGAAAAAGGGAATTTGATGCCCGGACGCTATATCCGCGTGCGAAACATGAACGAGCAGGTCAAAGATCAAGGCGACATCCTTGCCGTTGCCGCGGCAATGCAGATCGTGGGGGCTACCTACGTGGAAACGCTCGACACCAAGGGAACCGACGGCTCCAATATACACCTAGGCGGGCCTGAGACAATCACCGGCTACTTCGGCGGCATAGGCCAGCCCAACGACTACCCCCTCAAGTGGGTCGATGAATATCTACACTACTATACTACCTACGGTATCAGACAGGTGCTCAATATTAATGCGGGCACCATATTGCTCGCCTATCTGCTCTACAAACTGGGCATCGACAATGAGTTCAAGATCTCGGTGTATATGGGCAACGACAACCCCTTCGCCGTGTTCTGGACGCTCATGGCTGCCCGGCTTTTGTCTCGCGAGGATGGCACCACGAGCCTCATCGGCTTCAACCTCTCGAACTCCGTCAACAACGACACGATCCGCGCAAGCGATACAATCCGCCGCGCCATGGGATTGACCGATGTGGTTCGCCTCGAGCACCACATCACGGAAACCCATAAGTCGATCGTTGTTCAACCCTACAACCGACGCGATGAACTGGTGGAGGTCGCGCGGGATGTGCCCAATATCGCGGCTAAGCATGAAGGGGGCGATCCGGATATCGAGCGCTCACGTGACCACCCGAGCGACATACTCGAATACTTCCTCTCCAAGGAGGATATCCTCAGCCAGGGCCTCATGGACAAGTTGGAGCGCAACTATCTGGACAAGCACGAGGCGCTCAACAGAACGGCCGATGCCTTGACTAAAGCGGGCATTGGGGTAGTGTGTGCCTGGAATCTCCATAGGTAGATATAGGGATAAAAAGAGCGGTCAATAAAGGAGGCTAGCGTGAAGATCATTCACTATAAAGAGGTCGAGCCGAAGTACTACGAGACTGGAACGGCTCAAAACGCATGGGGCCGAGTAGTTATCGGAAAGGCAGACGGTGCAGAGAACTTCTGTATGCGTGTTTTCGAGCTCCATGAAGGAGGCGCATCTGACTATCACCAACACGATTGGGAGCACGAGGTTTTCGTGCACTCCGGCCACGGGGTGCTGGTGACAGATGAGGAAACCATCGAGTTAGGTCCGGGCAATGTCGTGTTCATTCCAGGCGGACAAAAGCACCAGCTTAGGAATACCGGCAAGGATCTGTTTATCTTTGTGTGCGTCATACCTTCAGGAGTGCCGGAGATTTAGAACCTGGAACAACGCGTATTCTGGAATACCCCAGTAAGCAGTATTGAGGACTCTCTTAAGCTTAGGCGGCTGCCTAATGAGCAAGATCCCCGTCTTTTTCTCTTGACACGTGCTGTGTGATTTAATATCTAATATATTAGATTTTAAATCAAAGCAACGGGCAGGTACCATGGCGCATGATCTTCCTACCTTTCATAGCATCAGCGTTCCACCGTCTTTAAAAGAGATGGCCTTTGAGGCTATTAAGGATTCCGTG
Organism: Deltaproteobacteria bacterium; assembly: GCA_003646935.1. Classification (GTDB taxonomy): domain Bacteria; phylum Desulfobacterota; class DSM-4660; order Desulfatiglandales; family B25-G16; genus B25-G16. The sequence continues at coordinate 919 of QMLW01000352.1, read as the reverse complement.
ATCGCCAACAAGCTCACGCCAGAGGCCGTCTATAGCGAGCAAGCAATAGCTCGGGAGCTGGGAATCTCAAAAACACCGGTTCGGGAGGCGCTCATCAACTTGGCCTCCAAGGGTTTTGTAACTATCCTTCCCAGGAGAGGCTTTACGGTAAACACCCTCACTGAGGGACACATTCGGGAAATATTCGAATTTCGACACGCCTTGGAGAGGGCTGTTGTGTTGCATATTACCCCAACGGTAACCGAGCAATCCATCCATGACCTCGAGGAGATAAATCGTAGGACCGAGAAAACGCGCGACCGAAAGGCCTTTATCAAGCTCGACAGGCAATTTCATCGATCCCTCGCCTCTCTCACCAGTAATAGATACATAATCGATGCGCTTGAAAACATATGGGATCTCTGTGAATGGGTGGCCACGGTGGTGTACCACGTCAAGGGCAGGCCAATGGAGGCGGTGAAGGAGCATAAGGCCATTACCGAAATGCTGAAAAGACATGACAGCGCGGGCACGGCAGCGGCCATGGAGGAGCATCTCAGGATCACTGAAATGAGGTTTCTCTCCAGGATGGGCACGTAGAAGGCATGAATTTAATTCGCCTAAATATAAAAAAAGACATACCCATACGCATCAACATTAAGTTTCTTACGAGAACGGGTAGCGTGAGCTACTCCCTAAAGAGAAAGAGGAGGACAAGCAATGGCTGCCACGGTACGTGAACTAGCGCTGCCTCGGATGAACATCGTTCACCAACATTTCGAAGTGCCGCCTCCGGTTGATGTGTTGGCCGAGGTAGAGCATGAATGGGACCTCATTAAGGACCGCCTTAAACTCACCCCTGGGATGAGTATAGCCGTTGGCGTGGGGAGTCGCGGCATTGCCAACCTGGAAACAGCGGTTCGCGCGGTGGTGACGAAGT
>QMLW01000351.1 GCA_003646935.1 Deltaproteobacteria bacterium | reverse complement strand
CACGAGGCAAAAACCCGAGGAGGAGATTGATCGTCTCCTCGAGGGATTTGGAAGGATTTTCATCATTGGATGCGGCACCTGCACTACCCTGACCAAGACAGGAGGAGAGCCCGAGGTGAGGGCCTTGAAAGACCAGCTATTGGGGAAGGGGAAGCTTGTAACCGGAGAGGTGGTGCTGCCGGTGGCATGCGACAATCTGACAGCAGAGGCCATGGGTGAATACGGGCAGTATATCGATCAGGCCGATGCCCTGCTGATCATGACGTGCGCCTTCGGCGTGCAGACCATCGCGCGGCAGGTGAGCAAGACGGTTATCCCGGCCCTTGATACCCTGTTCATAGGAAAGGAGAGGGGCGTCGGTGAGTTTGATGAGATATGCACCCAGTGCGGCACCTGTGTGTTGGGTGAGACAGGGGGGATCTGCCCGGTAACCTCATGCCATAAGGGACTGGTGAACGGCCCTTGCGGCGGCACCAACAACGGCAAGTGCGAGATAGATTCGGAGAAGGACTGCGCCTGGACCCTGATCTACAATCGGTTAGAAGAGTTGGGCCGTCTGGATTTAATGAGGACATACCACAAGCCCAGGAACCACCAGGGAGAGCCCTCACCGGGGAAATGGAACTCGAAACTTGAAACTTGAAACTGGGAAAACGAAATGTCCAATTCCAATTAACGAGCCTCTAGTTTCGAGTTTCAAGTTTCCAACAGCCAACACTCAATACGAAATAACTATTAACCCAGGAAGAAAAGAGGTTAGTAATGATTTCTGCATTCAAAAAAGCACTGGAATCGGGCAAGTTCGTGATCACCTCCGAGGTAGCGCCGCCCAAGGGGACAAACCTGGAGAAAATGCTCCACCACATCGAGCTCTTACGGGATAAAGTGGATGCCATGAACGTGACCGACCATCAGAGTTCTGTTATGAGGTTCCCCTCTATGGGAGGAGTGCTCCTGGTGAAGGAGATGGGCGGCGAGCCGATCCTGCAGATGACCTGTCGAGACCGCAATCGTCTCGCCCTTCAGGCCGATCTCTTACTAGCCGATACCAAGGGCGTTCACAACGTGCTCTGTCTGACAGGGGATTCCGTGCTCCTGGGAGACCACAAGGAGGCCAAGGGGGTGTTCGACCTGGACTCCAGCCAACTGCTGGCGACAATACGGCGGTTGGAGAAGGGAAAGGATATGGGCGGCAATGACCTGGACGGGAGTGTGTCTTTCTGCGCCGGGGCCATTGTCACCCCCGAGGTCAACCCCATCGAACCCCAGCTCATAAAATTCGAGAAGAAGATCGAGGCAGGGGCCGAGTTCATTCAAACCCAGGCGGTTTACGACCTGGAGAATTTCAAGGGATTCATGGATTATGCGAGGCAGTTTCCGGTGAAGATCTTGGCCGGGATTATTTTACTCACCTCTGCTCCGATGGCCAGGTTCATGAACAAGAACGTGGCTGGTGTGAACGTGCCGCAGGAGTTGATCGATGAAATGGTCGCTGCCCCAAAGGGAAGAGCCCTGGATAAGGGAATCGAGATCGCCGGACGGATGGTAAAAAGAATACATGATGAGAGGATGTGCGACGGCGTACATATCATGGCCATCGGCAGGGAGGAGCTGGTGCCTGATATTATCTCCGCAGCAGGCTTATTCTGATCTATAATCCGCTACCCCCGCCTCAAGCTCAATCTGGCAATGAGGATGTGCACTACTACATGCAGCTTTATGCTCGGCATTCGATAACATCAACGATATCCCCAATTTCTCTTTGACACCAACCCTGTCTTTGATACATAAAAACATTCTTACATATATTCCATCTACGCGTACCATGGAAAAGAACTCCTCTTCGACTGGCATGAGATGCTGAGGAATATCCATTGAAGCGAGGGACGGGATGTATTATCTCCATATCCTAACGCTCGTAGCGTTGGTTATCTCTCTGATTCTAAGCAGGGAGAAAACCCTCAAGGCAGCGAAAATCGCACTCACGAGGTTTCTGGCTATCTTCCCCGCCTTTTTGACCATGATCATTCTCGTCTCTGTCGTCCTTTTTTTCGTCCCTGACAAGCTCATCTCACACTACCTTGGCAGCGACAACATAGTCACCGGAGTTCTCTGTGGTGCCCTGTTCGGCTCCATCACGCTGATGCCCGGCTTCATTGCCTTTCCCTTGTGTGGAATCCTGCTCAAGAAAGGGGTCCTCTATATGGTGCTATCGGCCTTTAGCACCACGTTAATGATGGTAGGGGTGCTCACTTATCCCATAGAAAAGGCCTACTTCGGGACAAGGGTAACTATCCTGAGGAATAGCCTCAGTTTCCTTATCGCGCTTGTTGTCGCGCTCATGACGGGTTTTTTCTTTGGGGAGATCTTCTGATGAAGCGAATCAATACCGTGAAAACAGTCCTCATATCCTGCTATTTCCTTTTCATTGCCCTCTCCTTTTTCCTTGGGTTCGATCCAGGCAAGGAAATCGGTCATACGTTTTTCTCCTTCTCCATGGATATGCTCAAGGTAATACCCTGTGCCTTTCTCCTGGTAGGCCTGTTTGAGGTATGGGTAAAACGGGAGACCGTTGAACGGCATTTCGGGGAGCAATCCGGCACCAGGGGGTACCTGTGGGCGGTGCTCCTGGCCGGGACCATCGTGGGTCCGCTCTATGTGGCGCTGCCCCTTTCCCATTCCCTCTACCGGAAAGGGGCCCGACTCAGCGTGATCTTCACATACATCGGCGCCTCAGCCATCTGTAGGGTCCCGATGACCATATTCGAGGCATCTTTTTTGGGGATACGGTTCACGGCAATCAGGCTGGCGGTATCCATACCTCTGGTAATCCTGAGCTCCATCGTTTTGGCGAACTATTTGGTAGGAAGAGACTATAAAATCATGGCGGGAAAGGAGCAGGTGAGCGGGTAAACGAGCCTGTTTCATGCCTCTTAACTGATTCTTGCTGCTGTACGGCGCTTAGACATTATTTGTAAAAAATAAGCTCTCCGCCTCCGCCCTGCTCTCCTCCCTTGCCGATGCCGGTTCAAAGACACAAGGTCGAGAAGTAAAGACAATGAACATCCCTACAGCAAGCTTCAGGGAATTATCAAGTAGAATTATGTTCTAAAAAATTATGTTGCAAAACATTATGTTTAAATATATAATT
>QMLW01000350.1 GCA_003646935.1 Deltaproteobacteria bacterium | reverse complement strand
TTTTATAAAAATGGTTTACCACACCTCCACCTCGATAAAGCAGATTCATTAACCTTAGCTCGGCCTTTTCCGGTGGGCTTATGCCGACATAAGCAAAATACTTGCCTTTCAGGGCGACTTTCCCTCCTCCCCTTTCGAGAGGATAAAATATGGAGTAAAGCTTTAAAAAAGATCGTTTTTTAAAGCAAATGGAAGTTCGAAAATTTCACGTTATCGCACGTGTTCTGTTCAATATAAATGAAAGTGTCTGATTCGTATAACAATTTATCCGATAGCAGTATTCCTTTATATGACAAGGACTTGCAAAGGTTGGATTTTATTATCTGCGCAAAATCAATATATTACACCTGTTGAAAACATCACGAAGGCGAAAGATAATTTCTCATATAATCGGCTTTGACAGCCGAGTTTCTTTTCATTTAGATAAACAATAATGCCAAACTTGATGGTCCGGCTTACAATCACCAAACAGTGTATCGCCCCATTCACGCTCTGGCAGGCTTTCTGTTGAATACCCAGGCGCCCTCTATACCGTTCGTTGATTCGTAATCAGGGGGCTCCTCTCTTTGCAGGCATAGCAGGACCTTTCCGGCTAGCTCGTTTGATGTTATCAGGGGTGAACCTCTTTTCCTTTGCCCATAGAGGCCATCGGGCTTCGCGTCGGCTTCTTTCGTTTTGGAAAGGTCCCCCCTTGGTTGGTGCGTACTTATCAATCGCCTTTCTTATTTGTACTATGTGACAAGGTGTAGGATAGCAGATGGAAGCAGCCTGGAAGCAAGTAAGGGAAGTCCTCAAAGAGGTAATGGATGAGAAGAGCTATACCTTCTGGATAAAGCCGTTAAAGTTGCTTGACTCAGATGAACGCGTGACCCGCCTCGGGTGCCCCAACAGGTTCTTTCGAAACTGGATTACGGAGAACTATTCCGCCCTGTTTCACCGTCAATTCTCTCAACTCGGCCTTAAAGACCATAGGATAACCTTTAAGGTGTTGCCCCATCGAGACCTGCTTGACTTCAAACCCCATGGAGACAATGGCAACGGCAAACAGTTGCTCCTTCCCAATATACCAATCAAGGCACGCGCCGGCGGCAGATATCTCTTAGAGCGGTTTAACTTCGATTCATTCGTGGTGGGGGAAAGCAATGAATTCGCCTATTCGGTGTCAAAGGCGCTTGCTAATGATGCCTCTTGCCCCTATAGCTCTCTCCTATTGCTGAGTCAAACAGGCCTTGGAAAAAGCCATCTCGCCCAGGCCATAGGTAATTCCATTCTCAAGAAAAAACCCACGCTCCGGGTTCGCTATATCACGGCGGAGGAATTCACCAACGAGATGATATTCGCGTTAAAGAATAATCTGATCGATCAATTCAAGACAAAATACCGTAGGGACTGCGACGTGCTCCTTCTCGAGGAGCTCCATTTCCTCAGCGGCAAGGAAAAGACCCAGGTCGAACTCGGCTATACCCTTGACGCCCTGTTCACCGATGGGAAAAAGGTTATCTTTACCAGCTCCCTGCCCCTGGAGGAGATTCCGAACATGAAGAAGATGCTGACCTCAAGGCTCAGCTCCGGTGTCTTGACCAGCATCGAGAAGCCAGGGTTCCAGACCAGGCTTGATATCCTGAAACAGAAGGCTGCAGAGCGAAGCATATCCCTGCCCGATGAGGTGGCCTGCTATCTTGCGGAGAATCTGATGCAGGATATTCGTCAGCTTGAGGGAGCGCTGGTCTCACTGGAAGCGATTTCATTTTTCATGAAAAAGGAAATAAACCTGAACCTGGCAAGAGAGACATTGAAACAAATACTGCCTGCCAAGCCGCTGGTGACCATCAAGGAGATCCAGGCTATGGTGTGCAAATACTTTAAGGTAGACCTGGTGGCACTGAAGTCAAAGAGCAGGAAAAAGTTCATCTCTTACCCGAGAAGTGTCGCCATCTATCTGTGCCGTGAGTATACGGAGAGCTCCCTGGAGGGGATCGGCCGCTCCTTTAACAGGAACCACTCAACGGTGTTATATGACTACGAAAAGATCAAGAAAAATATAAGAATTGACGAGAGTGTGAGAAAAGAGGTAGAATTTCTCTGTCGAAAGATCGAAGATAGGCCTGTATGATACGCAAAATCGTCCGCCTTTTCTCCCTTATCCTCCTCGCCTTTTTCAGCGCTTACCTCATCCTCGTGTCCAGCATCTCTATTGTTATCGGCTTCACCAACACCCACAGGGCAGGCTTTTGGATGCCCATTGTGTGTGGGGGCCTGCTCCTCATCCTCACCAGCTTCCTAGTACGGCTGATCGTCTATATTATCAAGCAGGCGAGATCCAAGGATAAGTACCTGTATGTCTAGTGTCGGGTTCCCACAATAACGTGCTTAAGTAGCACGATATCTCGGCTTCTAGAAGAACAGCATGATAAATACGAAATCCCAAGCACGAAACACGAAACAAATCCAAATATCAAATGAATAATATCCTTTTCAACAAAACAATGATCGTAAAAGGGATGGGCAATGCCGATCTCGTTTTGTTTTACCCCTTTCGGGATTTCTCGAAAAGAGAGGTCCCCGTGAATCGACTCGGTCTCAAAGGGATCCTGCTTTCCTTGCAGGTAAAGGCCCCCGCTTGTGATCAAGGCAAATGTATGATCAGATGCCTTTCCTGAAAAAGGAGTCCACGGTGTATCCTCGAAGACCATGAACGGGTAATTTTGCAAAACCTGCTTTTTTCTTCCTGCTCGCCAATCGTCTTGGCTTTTTTCCACCCACTTTGTATAACGATCCTTCCAATCTGCCATTCTTGAATCCATGAAACCCCCTTTCTAAACCTTATGGGGTTGTCCATATCGAGTTGTTAGTCGCCTGTTCAGTAAGCCGCCTCCACTAGTTCATACCTCCTGCCCTGCCAGGAATCCCGTTCCGTGAGGATGCCTTTAATCCGTGAGAGGGTCTCGTTCTTTCTCAGAGACCACTCGGGGGCCACCAGCTCCCCGGGGTGAGGATCCCCGGTGAGGCGCTGGATCACCATTTCCGGGGGAAGCAGCTCCAGAAAATCGCATACCAGATTCGCATACTCCTCCTGCTCGAGACACCGGTAAGCGCCGTTCCGGTAGAGCTCCTCCATCCTGGTGCCCCTGACCACATAGAGCAGGTGAATCG
>QMLW01000349.1 GCA_003646935.1 Deltaproteobacteria bacterium | reverse complement strand
ATCATGGCCTCCGCAAACCTCTACCAGTGTGTAGTTAAGCATCCCCTTCGGAGGGAATTCCAGCCTCGCTCCACCCCTTCAGCCTGTAGTAATCCTGAGTGAGTGCCTCCATTTCAGCCTCTGTGATTCCCTGACCGTCTTCCAGGGTTTCGTTGAGAAGACGTGCCGGGAGGCGATCATCATGTAAAGTAAGTCCTTCTCGCAAGTTGAACCGACGAGTAGAGTCGGTAACACGCCGTGCCAAACTCCGAAGCTCGGAATGATCGAGTTCCATTCCCGTGGTAAGGTTTATAATCTTTGCCAATTCATCCCACATGTAGAAATCCCTATAAAACCGGCAGACAATGAGACAATCATGGAGGGTGCACCGATCTTCGAAGTCAAGAAATAACTCCGCCTTGTCCTCGATCTGGGATGGCTCAATCAGGCCTGCTAGCTCCGCCTTGTAAAAAGTGCTCCGCAGATGACAGGCCCCTCGATCGCTTACCGCATAGGCCAATCCCATCCCCTTCAGGGCCCTCGGATCATACCCTGCGGGTTCCATGCCCTTCACGTGGACGGCGATATCCTCCAATCCCAGCTCACTACTGGCTGCCTTGATTCCTTCAGCCAAAAGATCACCAATGCCCTCTCGTCGAGCAATTTTGTGAAGGAGATCGGCAGCTAAGTCAGGATCGCCATAGTCAAAGTGATCGGTAATCTCCCCCCGCTTGGAAGCCTCAATGGCGAAGGCCACCAGGTTTCCGGCAGTGATGGTATCCACGCCAAGACGATCGCAAATATCGTTGAGATAGGCGATCTCCTCTAAGCTGTCGATGAGGCAAAGCCCTCCAAATGAATAGATGGTCTCGTATTCTGGTCCTTCAAGTTTAAGACCCTTATGGCGTCCTTTCTGTACTTCAATGTACTTGCCGCAGCCCATAAAGCAGGTCTTACAGGCTCGGGAGCGGGGATGAAGGGTGTCCACCAGGCTCTCAGCACTGATCTGCTCCCACTTGTCAAACCTCCCCTTTGACCAATATCTGCTGGGAAAACCGCCAGCCTTGTTCAACAGGGCCACCATCATGGGAGTTCCGTGGTTACGGTAGGCATTCGCCGCGGGATGATCCTTGTAGGTATTAAGGATCTCTCGGGCAAAGGCCTTGAGGCCTTCCGAGTCAGCAACGGGGCGAGCCTGCTGGCCGTGGAAGGCGATGGCCTTGAGCTTTTTTGAACCCAACACAGCGCCCATACCTGTTCGACCTGATGACCGCCAATAATCATTTTCCACCACCGCAAACCGAACTCGCTTCTCTCCGGCAGGTCCAATCACCATGACACCTGCTTCAGGAATCCCAACTCGCTGCTTCACCTCATCCTCAGTAGCATAGGTATCCTTTCCCCACAGATCAGCGGCATCATGGAACTTGACATCCGTGTCTGTGATCTCCAGCCACACCGGTTCATGTGATGCCCCCTCGATAACGATGGCGTCATACCCGGTGCGGCTTATGGGTACCGCAAGCCGTCCCCCTGAATATGACTCTCCAAAGAAGCCCGTTAAAGGAGATTTCGTGAAAAGACCATGTCGACATGAACCATAGATAGCGCTATCGGTGACCGGACCAAGTGCAATGATGAGCTGATTTTCCGGCGAAAAGGGGTCTACCTTGGCAGAGTTCCTATCTAAAAGCACATGGGTCGCCAGCCCTTTACCGCCAAGATATCGACGCAGCAATCCATCATCTAATCTCTCGACTTCCGTTGTTCGATTTGTCAGATCTACACGCAGAACTTTTTGAAAAAATCCCTTCATAGGCTTTCCCTCGCTATAATGTGCCGCATATAGAAGGCTTCTGTAGCCATTCAGACACAAGAGATCAAGGCAATAAGATTATGGAATGATCTTTTTTAATCCCGTTTCAGGTTCATAGGCCTAACTGCTTTTCTCGCATCCATCCCCTTTAACCTCATGAAGCCAGCCTTCATGAGCTTCAAGATGGCATCTCTCATATCATTGGTTGAAAGATAGAAAAGCACGAGAGAAGGATCCCCCTTCCGGATTACCTCATATTCTATTGGTTGACCTACGTGAGCCTCTAAAATTTCCAAGGCCTCATCCAAGGTGTTTCCTTCATCTTCAACCTCCAGAAGAATCTGTGCTTTAGATGGATGGGCTTGTAATGATTCGGACATCTCGTCAAATGGATCCACGACAATTCCAAAATAAAATTGCTCCACGATTTTATATAACGTTCCGCAAGCGGAACTCGAAACCCGCCTGCCTTACGAGCTTGGTCTGCGACTGGGCAGCCAAGAAGTCAAATTATCTTGCAACAAGATTGCCACGTCGCTCCGCTCCTCGCAATGACATCAAATAGCAGCAACAAGGAATCATCCGATCTTATTAAGAAGTTACATAGGGAAATCAGCAACATCTATACCAAAGAAGGAAATATTGTGCTTATAGGGATAGATAGAGAGGGATGGATTAAAGGTAAAGTGGTTATAAAAAGGGTGTATTATGTATATGAAGATGAGTTCAGTGAGGGAATCTTCTTTCTGAATTCGATGTAATTAATCATTATGATGCACTATTGCATCATTTCGGATGCCGTATCGTTTGGCCTTTCGGGCCAGTGTGGATTGATCGATATTCAAAGGGACTGCGGCTCTTCTCTGGCTTCCGTATACCTTCAAGGCCCGTGAGATCATTTCCCTTTCCAGCCTCGCCACTGATTTTGGAAGATCCCACTCATCTCTGGACAGCCTTGGATTCGCCTTGGATTTATCTTTAAGGATATGGGAGGGAAGATCTTTCAGATCAATTTGTTTTTCCGGAGTCAGAACGACCAATTGCTCCACGATGTTTGCCAGCTCTCGAATATTGCCTGGAAACGAATATCGGCAAAGGCGGTTAACGGCTCTGGGAAGGATCGATTTGTCGGCTGAACACTTCTCATTGCATTGCTTGAGGAAAAAATTAAGTAAGGCTGGAATTTCATCGGTCCTCTCCCTCAAGGGAGGGATAGATAAAGGAATCACGTTTAGGCGAAAGAAGAAATCTTTGCGGAACTTACCTTGGGCCACCATCTCTTCGAGATCTTGATTGGATGCGGAGATGACCCTGGCGTTTATCTTTCTGGCTGTAGTGCCACCGACGCGGACAACCTCGT
>QMLW01000348.1 GCA_003646935.1 Deltaproteobacteria bacterium | reverse complement strand
TAATAAATGGATCATTGCTTTTAAAACCAACACTCCAATATTCCACCATTCCATTATTCCATGTGTGAGACAATATGGAACAGTCTCAAAAAAACCTTTTTAATTTCAATAAGTTGTAGAATTACCGAGACGTTATAATAGGACCTCCACGTTAAGGTAGCGAACGATTTTTCATGGTCCCGGCCAGTGTGGCTATATACCGGCCCTTGTGGTCTCGATTGTTATACCTGAATATGGTATCCACCAGACCCTTGTGTAATGTACCGAAAGTCATGACATAACGCTTACTTACCCACCGGTAATATTTTTCCATACTTTTCATGTTTTGCGTAAATATTATCTTTACAAGCTCATCGATAAGGTTATCTGCATTCTCATCAAAGAATTGTTTAAGAATGGGGGGCGGTCCTCCCAAAATCGGCTGGTAGCGCTGTACAAACACATATGCGCCGGGCAGTGATCGAAGAAAACGAAACCATTCAACGTCCTCGGCAAGTGTTGTATTGTATCCGTACATGCAAATGAACTCCACGTTATCCTTCGGGGTAAAACCCAGTTGTCGGTATTTTCTCTGAACCAGACCCAGATTGCCGGCGTCATTGAGGCTGAAATGATATACCATGCGAGTGAATTTAGTGTTAGAGCAACGAATACGACGCAGGAGTCGCGATTTTTCTTCGTCAAGCAGGCGTATATCTAGGGTCTGGTTGAAATTTACCTGAAGATTGCGCCGTGCCATATCTTCCAAGATTTCACCTGCACTGGGATGGGAAAGGATATTATCATCAAGCAAAATCAATTTCTTCCTATCGTTTTGTAATAGTTCGTCAAGATTGCTGACCTGATGCGTTTTCCCTTCCTTAACAGGGACGATGCAAAAAGGACATTTAAAGGGGCAACCCCGTGTGATAAAACCGATGGCACGGTCGCCCAATTCAGGATAAAGACTGTAGTCGGCAGGCATTTTCTCGATCTCTTTTGGAAGACGGCTATGAATATCAACCCCGGAACCGCCGACGATTAGTGAATCCCCGTAATACTCCCGCAACGCAGCGACGCGACGAGTGGATGCGGGAGAGAAGAAAACCGAACTGGCATAAACCGCTTCTGCACACTTGATCTTGCTGCCATTCCGGACCAGCACGACCTTATGGCCATGCTCCTTGTAATAGCGGCTGAGTTTCATGAGCGCCAGATTCGGCAGGCGACTGTCCACATCGATAAGTAGTATGGTCCCGCGGGGCAAGCGGGTCCTCCTGGTTTTTGATTCCTTCTGGACAGCCACAGGCGGAAGAAGCCATTTCATTCTTTGAGCGGAGCGGGGAAAATTCGAACGGGCCTTGCCGGAAAGCGTGATCACGCATTGCATAGCCGGCAGTAAACGATCCATGAGCATGATCCAGCGGGGGAATATCTTCTCAGTACAGAAAAGATCCGGCCGGTCCAGGAGCAATACGCCTGGGCGATCCAGAGGGGTGCCGCTTCTTGGAGAAGCATCGATTATGTGCCGGACGGCATCGAGGATCGGCAACGCAACACGTTGTTGCCAAGGATGCAACTGATACCAGTCCTGTTCAAAATCACATCTCTTTTCAAGCCATCGGCCTGTCTCGATGCCAAGATGTTCTTTGAACAGTGCACTCAGCCTCCCTATGGTCTGTTTTGCAGGGAATCGAGAGCATCGAATAGCCTTATAATGCAAGCGAAACAGAAAAGCGATAGGATCGGTGATGGATACATCCGAACTGAAGAGGGAATGGAACCGGGTTATGCGATGAAAAGGATCTCTGAAATCGAATGCATCCGTATTCTCATGGGCTCGCCATTGGGAACCGTAGCCGAGGATGAGGTATGTTAAGTTGCCGCTACCCAAGGGGGGCTTAAAGATCGAAATACCTGATGGCAGCATTCGGCAATCATTTTCTTTTATAATCTTGACATGGCCTTGGTCATTTATCTCAATGCCGCTGCCGAATAGATGGGGGGTGAGCGACCTACCATCATAGGGCGAATGCCGGACGAGTACTATCTCTATATGAAGTGGGGTGCCGGAGATCCGGCAGAAACGGTGTAACTCGCATGGGAGACGAGAAAGAAAACCAGGGCCTCCACAAGCAAGGGCCACCAACTGTAAAAGTTCACGTCCAGTAGGCCCTGAGGGAAGCAGGGTCCATTTACGAATTCCCCCTTGTTTTCTTTCGAAACGAAACGTACCGGCCCCATTTTTCTTGGCATTTTCATACTGTATGCTCAGCAGATACATTGTGTTTTTTCAGGCTTGCGAATTTTTTAGTTTGAAATGGTGATTGACAACTAATGAGACAGCGTTGGGGCTATATCTAAACGTCGGTCTTTACCAGATCCTGAAAATTGATAATCTATGATGGCCCTCTTGTTCTTGGGAAAATACTTCCTCTTTCGCTCCATGAGCATATCAACACAATACATCATCGTAGCAAGATCGGTGGCATCATCGGATGGCAATAAATCAGAATACATCTTTTGGATTGCCTGATCCCGGGATTTCTCAGGAAGCAAGGACATATTCCAGACTAATATTGCCAGCGATATTGCCTTTTTTTCAGTGTCACTATCTCTGCATTCATCTAATAAAGGTTTTGCAAAATCCAATACTACCTCAGACATCTTTTCTTTACCATTAGGCTCAATAACAAACTTCGCCCCTAGTAGGTATTTAGACTTCTTCATTTTTTCGAGCAAGAGTGCTTGTCCTGATTTTCCCTTACCTAACCGTGCCTTGCGCCTATTTTTCTCCCTTCTTTCTCGCTTCCTTCTCTTAGCATCCTTTTTTCGATCATTGATTGTCATCCCTTTCCATGGAAAATCATTAATAATTTCAAGGATTAATCAGAATAAGCCTCATCTGTTCTCGGTTCTACATTATGTCAAGGGCTTGTAGAGAGTATCCTGAAATCAGATAAGTCGTCAAGGATATCCCCTTTTGTCCAGGCAGCCTAAATTCCCTTTGACAATTCAGCATATTACTCATAATCTAGCTAAATCTCGTGGAGATATCCATGACCCTTACCAAATCCGACCTCATAGACAGCATCTACAACAGTACCAGCTTACCCAGAAACAAATCCGCTGAAATAGTCGATGCCCTCCTTGAGATCATGAAGCACACTCTCGAAAACGGAGAGGACGTCCTTATCACCGGC
>QMLW01000347.1 GCA_003646935.1 Deltaproteobacteria bacterium | reverse complement strand
GGAGGATGCAGACCCCGAAGTTGTCCTGAAATTCCACCAGAAACCGTTTTGCAAAGGTATTGATCTCCATGTGGTTCTCCTCGGCGAGCATTGTGATTTCCTCAAGGGGCAGGCGCATGAGCACGAACTTGCTCACCCCTCGTTCGCTGAGACGGGTGAGGCAGCGACTCTCTGAGCTGGCCACATAGACGGTGGAGATGAACTCCATTTTTTTCAGAAACTGGGCCGCTACCACGGCGGCGGTGCGGCGACCTCCCACCGTGTAGTGAAATCCGTAGTTCTCAAAGAGCTTCCTGTGGAGGTCCTGGGCGTACTTCTCCCCGTTCTCGTAGAGCTCCTTTGAGATATAGCGGAGCTCCTGGGCCATCGCCTCGGTTGCATCGTCAATGGGCCAGTCAATCTTCACGTGTAGGTGTGTCAAGGCGTACCGATTCTTTCTCTTGATCGACGGGTCTCTCTGGATCAGGAGGGAATAGTCAACCTCCAGGAGATCGAGGACCAGTTGCTCAAAGCCGATATTGTCGAAATATCGCAGGTTCTTGGTGTACCTCTTGTGAAGCTGAACGCTTACCAGTTCAGTGATAACTTCCTTGGTGATCTTGTTCGTGTCGAAGAAGCGGACATACTTCTTGTAGGCGCGGGGGATGGTTCCCTCGCAAAAGAGCACGAGAAACCGGTTATGGAGGGGATCCTCCTTATAGGCCATACGAGCCCGCGGCTTAAGCTCCCGCTTGGTTACGAAGGGATAGGGTTCGCCGGCCCGAGTGAAGTTCTCGTATGAGTCGATGAGCGCATTTTTGACCAGATACACGTCCATCTGGTCTCGCAGAAGTTCATAGACCGATCGGCGGACCCGATCCTGCAGGCTCAACTGGTGTCGATAAGGCCACGTGGACATCGTGCTCACCCTCCATGATACGAGCCCTCTGGAGAAGGTTTCTTGAATAGAATATTATAGAATGATGCAAATAGGATTCAATAGAAAATGTAGGCATTTACCCACAAATGGGGATTTTCGCCCAATAGAAATAGAGCGTCATGCTTTGGACTTCCGCTTTTCCTCAAGGGTACGTTCCAGGATTGGAATTATTGCTTTATCCTTATCATTGGTTCCAGAAAATCAGGCTAATAACAATACATTCTTGTTGAAATTGTTGGTTTTCATGGGGTGTCAGCCCTCCTCTTTTGCCGATCATCCTTGACAGGAACCGCACCAATTCAGTAGCATGAGGCATTTTCAAGAAGGTCCGATTAGAACCGGCACATAACAATTAGGTTAAAATATAAAGCACATTGCTTTAGTCATGTGGCCTAGGGCGCAGGGCACATTCATAGAATAGTTACCCTGTTCCCCGTGCCTTGGGCTTGTTCATATGTCTTCCCGAAGAAATGATAAAAGATTTACATACTATAGAAGGTCTTCGCTTACGAAGACATCTCGTTGTTGGGCTTTCAGGCAGTTGGGGAGAAGCAGGTGAGGAAACTTATCTCGATTCTCGTGACGGGAGTGCTAGGGTGCATACTGCTGGTGTGCGGGTGTGATTTCTTTGGCTCTGAAGAGGAGAACACCGTTACCCCGAAAAAGGTACGGGTTCAATCGAAGCTGCCAGAGGTGAAGGTTGCCACGGTGAAGAGGGCCGATATATCGGTGCCGATTTACTCCACGGGGTCCGTGTTTCCCGATCATGAATCAAAGGTGGGGCCCAAGATCTCCGGTACGGTTGAGAGGGTCTTCGTGGAGGAAGGCGATCATGTAGAAGAGGGAGAGCTCTTGGCCCAGCTTGACCAGAAGGATCTTTTGATCACCGAGAGGCAGTGCCAGGCTGCGGTAAAGGTGGCTGAGATGCAGCTCAAGGAGGCGGAGCTCAAGGTGGAGAACCTCAGGAAGGAGAAAGATCGGCTCGCAAACCTCCTGAACAAAAAGGTGTTGTCCCAACAGAAATACGATGAGATCGATACGGCTCACTCAATGGCGGTGACGGGGCTCGAGGTGATCAGGGCCCAGATCCTGAGCGCCAAGGAGAACCTGGCCATGGCCCGGCAGAAACTGAGGGATACCAGGATCCTCGCCCCCTTTTCAGGCCTGATCGTGAAGCGGCTCATCAACCAGGGGGAATACGTGACGACCATGCCCCCCTCTCCTCTTTTCCTGCTCATGAATATCGATACGGTGAAGGCCGAGGTTGGGCTTCCCGAGGTTCATCTGTCCCGGGTTGCCGTGGGAGACCCGGTGGACATCACGGTGGACGCCTACCCTCGGAACACCTTCAGGGGAACGGTGTCGAACATAAACCCCACAGTAGACCCTTTAAGCAGGTCGTTCACGCTCAAGGTCCGGATCCCGAACAGGGGTCAGAGATTAAAGCCGGGGATGTTCGCGAGGGCAACGATCTACCCCGAGATACACGAAAATGCCGTGGTAGTGCCGTTCAAAGCGGTGGTAACCTCAGAGGAAACTGCCCACGTGTATGTACTTAAGGGCAACAGGGTGAAGCTGCGGAAGGTTGCCACCGGCATCACCGATGAGCAGCAGATCGAGGTGATCGAGGGCCTGGCAGAGGGCGAGGTTGTTGCCGTTGACGGACACTACGGGATGCCGGACAACACGAGGGTAAGGGTACTGAAGGAATAAATGAACATACCGGAAT
This sequence comes from Deltaproteobacteria bacterium, assembly GCA_003646935.1. Taxonomy (GTDB): domain Bacteria; phylum Desulfobacterota; class DSM-4660; order Desulfatiglandales; family B25-G16; genus B25-G16. The sequence continues at coordinate 543 of QMLW01000347.1, read as the reverse complement.
TTTCAGTCAATCGAAAGATCACCGTGCTCATGCTCACGCTCATCGTGTGCCTGTTCGGCGTTATCTCCTTTTTCCGGGTGGGCATCGACATGATGCCCGACCTAGAGTACCCCTTCGTGTCGGTGGTAACCACCTACGAGGGGGTAGCCTCAGAGGATATCGAGAACCTGATCACCAGGCCCATAGAGGAGGCGGTGAGCACCACGAAGCGGGTGAAGACGGTGAGGTCCATATCCAAGGAAGGCGTATCGGTGGTGATGGTGGAGTTCGAGTGGGGGACCCTCCTGGACTTCGCCGCACAGGACGTGCGGGACAAGCTCTCCTGGATCACCGACTTCCTACCCGAGGATTCGGATAGCCCCATGGTGGTGAAGTTCAACATGTCCGATTCCCCGATCCTGTTCTACGGCGTAACGGGCATGGCGGATACCATCAGGCTCCGTAAGTATCTTAACGACAACGTGAAGCCCAGGATCGAGCGGCTGGACGGAGTGGCGAGCTGCTGGGTGGCGGGGGGATTGGAGCGCGAGATCAACGTGTTCG
>QMLW01000346.1 GCA_003646935.1 Deltaproteobacteria bacterium | reverse complement strand
GCCCAGATGAACTTACGGTGGCATTGCGGAAGTTTTTTCTTTTCCTCTCCACCAAGAAGAACATCGTAAACGAGAAAGTCTTGAAGGCATTGCAATAATCATCAAGAAACACAGAATCAGTTGCTCCAACCCACTCCGTTATCCTCCACGGACGGCGTTTAACGGAGTGGCTGAGCTGTTCGTCATGTGGCCAAATAAATCCAGTTTATCTTTTTAGGACAAGACAGCATGGCAAAGAGACAAAAGATAAGGGTCTACAGCCCTCAAAGGCAGCCCAAGCCTAAAGTGCCTGAGGCTGTTAAAACAGGTTTGGAAGCGAAGGCTAGCGAGCTCGTTGACTCTGTTCTAAAGCCTATGCATGTCAAGCCCCCTCGTGAAGATGAACAATTTAACTATATCGTTGACATTTATTCGAAATGGTATCGCAATTACTTTTACCTTTGCTCCAGGTATGCCTGCCCTGGGCCATATGCCATTTCACCATATTTTGAAGCCAGATTTGCCCGCCTGGAATATGTTGGCAATGAACGCTTTAACCTTGCATATATGAGGCACACAGGGAAGTGGTGTGAGATCTACACGGGATTATCCTTGGATGAGTGCCTGGCTGCTATTAGAGATGCACCCCACTTTCTGCCGTAAAGGAAGCAGGCTTTCAGTTTACTGCAACTGACGTGTCCCTTTTTTTATCCTTGAAAACACCGGCGCGTTTTCGTAGCAGCCTGAATCAGGTGGTGGGCGTCGGCCCGCTAGGATTTAGCTTTTTAACAACAGGAGGTCTCCGTGGATCACAGTGATTATCGCAGGAACTGGCAACTTGGTGAGTTGGAGAAATACCTGGAAGCTAACAAAGAAGATCCTTTGCTGAATTCTCGAAGGGTCTGTCTCGTTAATCCAGAGCAAAGAAAGGAGGTTAACAATATCATTTTGCAATATCTTTGGCCTGCCGTGATAAAGGGGATGGGTTCTGGTGGGCTGTGGATAAGGAGTTTGAAGAACGGATATCCAAAAGCAGATATCGAAGACAAACAGTATCCTTACTCTGCAAGCGAGCTTATCTTTTTACTTGAAGACCCAAAAAGACCCCTATCCTTTGATAGTACCCCACCATGGTATTGCAGAGGAACGATTACCTGTTCTGTTCTCGATTATCTCCTCTCGTTTGATTTCATGGTATATTTTCCAGAATCGTTCAGTATTTTCAAAATCCTTCGGCTGCTTAAGAATCCGATGTTTGCTGGAAATCCGCCGGACCTAAGTTATAACACATCCCCTGATGGAACCGGAATTTATGTTGTGTCTTTCTCGCGGGGCAGTGGAGCAGGTTGGGGAATTAACTCCTATACTGACGCAGCGGGTAAGATCATTGATGAGATTCGACAAAACATAAAGATTATTCATGCAATATATGATCTAGAAAGGGATTTCAAGAATACGAAGAAGTTTAATACACTTGAAAAGGCGCTTATCAATCTCTATGCTTCATATTGAAAAAGTGACCTAACAGGAAGGCTATCGATGACAAAATGTTGGTTACGTTCAACAATAAAAGGAAAAAGGTAGGCGATTCCCTATGAGTGTTGGGTAGGTGGGTAGGGCTGGTAGAGGATCGGGCCACGCTAAATGGCTGATACGATTTGGCATGATGGGAAAATCATATCTGATATCGTACTTAAAACGGCATTTCTAGGCTTAAAAAAACCGATTTAAGCGGATGGTTTTGTACTATGGAGAGAGGTCCGAGTTTCTGATGTTGAGGATTTTGAGGTCAAAAACGGTGGTTTAAGGCTCGCACCTATTTTTGGAATGTTTTTCCAGATACATGAATATCATAATCATAACTTGGCCAGACCTCGAAACTAGCAGACTATAATAGAAAATCCTCAATCGGCTTGATAAGGCTTTTTGCTATTTCCGACGTTAATTTAGCTATTTTTGACTTGAATTCTCCATTTATATGTGTAATATGGAGTTATGTACGCCAGAACGCTTAACTATCCTGCGGACAAGAGCTTTTTCCTTTTCGGGCCTAGGGGGACCGGAAAAACAACCTGGGTAAAAAACTCTTTTCCAGGCGGTATCCTGATTGACCTTCTGGATTCGGCAATATACAACTCATTGCTGCCCGCGCCGCAGCGCTTGGAAAACTTCATACCTCCAGGATTTGATAACTGGGTAATCATTGATGAAATACAGCGCATCCCTGAACTGCTGAATGAAGTCCACCGCCTTATTGAAAACAGGCATATCAGGTTTGTCCTGACTGGTTCCAGTGCGAGAAAACTGCGAAAAAAAGGGGTGAATCTCCTGGCCGGCAGGGCGGTTACCCGTTCAATGCATCCTCTCACAACAGGAGAACTGGGTGATGATTTTTCCCTTGATCATTCCCTTCGTTACGGCCTACTGCCCTCTGTGTATATTGAATCAGACCCAGGTGATTACCTGGGCAGTTATGTGCATACGTATTTGCGGGAAGAGATACAGCAGGAGGGCCTGACCAGAAATCTGCAGACATTTGCCCGGTTCCTGGAGACCGCCAGTTTTTCGCAGGGAGCCCTACTCAATATTGCGGAAATTGCCAGAGAATGCGGCGTAAACAGAAAAATGGCCGAAGAATATTTCCGCATTCTTGAAGACCTTCTCCTCGCAAGTCGCCTGCCTGTGTTTACCAGACGGGCCGGAAGACGCATGACAGTCCATCCTAAATTCTATCTATTTGATGCTGGAGTTTTTCGCACCATCCGGCCCAAGGGACCGCTTGACCGGCCTGAGGAGATTGACGGAGCTGCGCTGGAAACGCTCATATTTCAGGAACTTCGGGCAATTAATGAGAATTACCGGATGGGTTATGAACTCTATTACTGGAGGACATCAAACGGGCAGGAGGTTGATTTTGTGCTCTATGGGGAACAAGGACTGATTGCCATTGAAGTTAAGCGGACATCAACTATTAGGCCCAGAGAGATGTCGGGCCTAAAGGCATTTGTCAAGGATTATCCCATGGCCAAACCACTTCTGTTGTACGGTGGCCCCCATCACCTCTTTGAAAAGGGCATCGAGTTCATACCGCTTGAAAAGGCATTAAAAAGCCTCCCTGATATCCTTCGCGGTTGAGTGGTTTAGTCGTTGAGTAGGAAAAATCATAAAGGGGAAGATTGGGGTCAGGCAAACTATGCTTCTCTTCTACATTC
>QMLW01000345.1 GCA_003646935.1 Deltaproteobacteria bacterium | reverse complement strand
TCTATAACGAGATTAGTCATCATCATTGAAAAATACCCTGATTCAGGTTCTCATGTTCCGCATATTGCGAAGTAATCCGTTTTCGGCCGGCAAGCGATCGTGCATTCCTCTCGCCCTTTTGCCATCCTGGTGCTGCCACCTCGCCATAGCCCTCCTGTGTCTTTCGGTTCCTCTCGCGTGTTTCGCCTCTGAGCCCATGACCGTACCTACCCAGCACTTCGCCTTCTCCTTTCACGCTCAGGACGATAGAACAATCAGGGGCCTTATTGATGAGGCTGAGGAATTGAGGCGAGAGATAGTGACCGACCTGGGACTTGAGGCTGAGGGCGTTACCAGGGTCTATCTGGCCTCATCGTTGAACATGTATCAGGCACTGCAGCCAGGCGGGAAAATCCAGGCCTGGTCTGCTGCGGTAGCCTATCCCCGCCAAAACCTGATTATTATGCTATCCCCGAGGGCGATCAAACAAGGACACATGGAGTTGAGCACGATCTTCAAGCACGAATTCACCCATATCGCTCTGGGAAGGGCATTTCAGGGGAGCGAGGGTATCCCCCACTGGCTGCATGAGGGAGTTGCCATGTACGAGTCAAGGGAGTGGGACTTCCGCAGGGTGTCCGCCATCATGAGGGCGGTACTCACCGACACCCTGATCCCGCTCTCTGAGATCACGCAGCGCTTCCCCCAAGAGAAGAACCGGGCTGAGCTAGCCTACTGTCAGAGCTTTTACCTGATCTCCTTTTTGATAAACGAATACGGAAGGCCGCAGTTCCACCGATTCATAAGGGAATACAGCCTCGGCACACCATTGAACCGCGTGCTCGTGGACATCTACGGCATGAGTTTGGATCAGCTTGAGGAGCAATGGCGACGGCATCTCAAGATGAGGTTCAGCTGGATCCCCATCATCACCAGCGCAACAGCCCTGTGGTTTCTCCTTGCCCTCCTTTTTATCCTTGCCTATGGTAAAAAGAGGGGGACGAAGAGGCAGTTGTATGAGCAGTGGGACAAGGAGGAGTTAATCGGTGAATAAAAGACGAGTGCGGGCACTCAGGGAGAGTGCCGCGGGAGAGGGTCCGATCGCCTACTGGATAGCCTCGCCGAAAGGGGAATATGCCGCTCGTACCTTCATGCCAAAGCTCCGGCGTGCCCTGCCAGAATTCCTCGAGGAGTTCCCGAAGCTTAAACGGCATCCCTTCCAGGGGAGCGAGGGTACACAGGATCTCGATTGGCGCCGCATGGCTCGATCCCTTGAGGTGAATACCTCGGGAACGGGGATCGACTGGTTTGAACCGGGCCAAAAGGCTGCGCGGAAGATGCTGCGCCATTTCGTGGACCGAAAATTAGGGCGATATGATGAGAGAAGAAGCGATCCTAACCTGGGTGGGCAATCAGGCCTTTCTCCCTATCTTCACTTCGGCCAGATCTCGGCCCAACGGATAGCCCTTGATGTACAGAAATCGACGGCGTACACGATCGGCCCTGGCCCGCGCGGCCCGTGTTCGGGAAAATCCGATACATGAGCTATAACGGGTGCAAGCCGAAGTTCGATGTTGACTCATACATCGAGAAGATACGTCGTCTCTAGAGGAGGTTACTCACATGAGCAAAAAGGATAGAAAGATCATAGTAATAGACCAATGTCTAGTATGGCTAGCCCCGACAACCTTTATTCCCGCTTGCCCTTTGCTTTCCCCGTCACATGGGTTCGCCTCAGGTGGTTGCGGTAGTTCCTCTCGTGGTTATCGAGAATGTAGGTGAGGTAGCCGATGTTGGACTCGATGGCCTCGATGTAGAGATTTCGATCGATACCCCAGCGCTCCCTGAAGTGGTGCTGTACATAGTCATACACACCATCGAACTCTCCCCCAAGCCTCTGCTTGACCATCTCGTAGAAGCCCTTCGTCTTCCTGAGGAGATCAAGTTCATCGATGTATTTTGCTACCTCTGCCTCCCGGAATTCTTCGTAGAGATGCAGGAGCTTCTCGAGGTAGATGCGATCCGCCATCTGGCCCATGAGATCAGCCGTTCCCAAGAGCTTGCAGAGGAGCTCCACGCTGGGCGATGGAAAGGAGAGCTCAGCTACCCTCGTCTCGAGGCTCGCGCAGATGAGAATATCGGCGTAGGTGGCGAACTGCTCCCTCATGAGCCCACTGTCCTTCAGGTAGCCCTTTATGAACTCGATGCTTCGGATCGTGTCGGAGCCGGTATACTTAGCGTCTGTTCCTTCGGTATCCTCCGATTTCTGGATGTAGCCTGTATCATGCATAAGTGCGCACATGAGCCCCAAAGTCACCTCATATTCCGTGATCGAGTGTCCCTCTAAGATTGCCCCATGAATGAGCCGCGCCATGGCGAGCATGGTGTCTGTTGCGTGTTTGAGGTCGTGGTAGGGGGTGGTGCACCCCTTGTATCCGGGATACTCCCCGTTGAAGAGGCTCACGGTATCATCGAAGGCCTGCTCGATTACCTGATATGTTGGCTTTAGGAACATCATTCCCATGATGCTCTTCACCTCTTCGAACACGTCATTTGAGTTGCTCATGTCTATGAGGTCCGAGAGGGTTCTTTGTCTCTTTTCTCCCATGGATTACGATGGTCTTAAATGAAGAGGATATGCGGGAACATCGATACTCTAGCCGGGCCTATCCATCCCGGGTATTCTCTCACCGCTGGAATTATGTATTATAATCGTGAAAATCGAGATAGCGTCAAGAAAAATCGCTTTAACATCAAATATCAGTTTAAAAAAAAGCCATTCTCGTGTACCCTACGGTGGTAGTATTTCAATATCTATTGCTCAACTCCAGGGCTTGCTAGGCAGGCAATGATTCCCGTCAGCACAAACGAGCAGGCGTTTTATAGTATCGGCCATTGTTTAAGGACAGGGAAATTGTAAAGTGACTGGAGGGTGTGATGAAGACAGTTGCTGCCGTACTAACCATATGCGTGATGCTTTTGCTGGGGTTCATGGGATGCTCAAAGGAAGAGCCCCCAGCACCTCCGCCAAAGAAACCCCAAAGGATCAAGATCGTCAAGCCACCGAAACAGCAAGAGCCTGAAACGCAGAAGGCTCAAATTCCCGGGGAGCAAGAACAGGAGGAAATCCCTGCAAAGGAGGCCGAAGAGGACAAGGCCGCCGTTGTAGCGGAAACCCCAAAAAAGGAAATACCAAAGAAGCAATTAGAACCAGTAAAAC
>QMLW01000344.1 GCA_003646935.1 Deltaproteobacteria bacterium | reverse complement strand
TAGAAGATCTGAAGGAAAGGGTGGGCTCTGTAGTGGGTGGATTTTCGGGGTTTACGGCAAGTCTCAGTGGGGTGGGCGTGTTCCCCAACTGGAGGAGGCCGCGGGTCCTCTGGATTGGCCTCGATGGAGACATCGGGGGGCTGTCAAGACTGAGGGATGAACTGCAGGACGCGCTCAGGGAATTCGGCCTCAAGGAGGAAAAAAGGCCTTTTCGGGCACATCTCACGCTCGGCCGTTTCAAGGATCGACTGGATGACGCTGAAGAGCTCAAAGGGATCCTCGACCGGTACCATGATATTGCCAGTGAGCTATGCTCTCTTGGTGAACTGGTGCTCTTCAAGAGCGACCTTAAGCCGGGCGGCCCTGTGTATACGAAAATGGCTTCGTGGCCATTGCTCAAGGATTAATAAGGTGTCGTTACAAGGGGGATTATCATGGCAATAGATAAGGAAAAAGAAAAGTCAGTGGGCCTCGCAATCAGCCAGATCGAAAAGCAGTATGGAAGGGGCTCCATCATGAAGATGGGGCAAGACGGGGCAGTGGTGGATATCCCGGTTATCTCCACAGGCTCGCTCGCCCTGGACCATGCCCTTGGTCTCGGCGGCGTGCCGAGGGGGAGGGTGGTTGAGATATTCGGGCCGGAGGCCTCGGGAAAAACCACCCTGGCCCTCCACATCATCGCAGAGGCCCAGGCACGGGACGGAATGGCTGCATTTATCGACGCTGAGCATGCCCTTGATCTGACCTATGCCAGGAGATTAGGCGTAAACGTCGATGAGCTCCTTGTCTCTCAACCCGATAACGGGGAGCAGGCCCTGGATATTGCCGAGATCCTGGTCAGAAGCGGTGCCATGGATGTCTTGGTGATCGACTCCGTTGCGGCACTTGTCCCCCGGGCCGAGATCGAGGGAGAGATGGGAGACCAGCAAGTGGGACTCCAGGCTCGACTGATGTCCAAGGCCCTCAGGAAACTGGCGGCTACCATCAATCGATCAATGACGTGCGTGATCTTCACGAACCAGATCAGGATGAGGGTGGGCGTATTTTTCGGAAACCCCGAGACCACCTCGGGCGGGAATGCGCTCAAGTTTTACGCAACCCAGCGCCTTGACATACGCAGGATCGCTTCTATACAAGAGGGAGACAAGGCAATTGGGAATAGAACCAGGGTGAAGGTGGTAAAAAACAAGGTTGCCCCTCCCTTTCGGAGTGCCGAGTTCGATATCATCTACGGCACGGGGATATCAAGGGAAGGTGATCTGCTCGATCTCGGAGTTGATCTCGATGTTATTGAAAAATCAGGCGCCTGGTACTCATTTAAAGAGGAGAGGATCGGTCAGGGCAGGGAGAATACCAGGAGATTCCTGGCCGAGCATCCGGACGTGATGAATGAGATCAATCAAAGGGTGAGGGAAAAGCTCGGCATGGCTCAAAATGCGAATGCATCCGAAGGGGAAACTCAATCAACTCAAGAGACACAACAAACACGGGAATGATCTATGGTTAGCAGGGAAATCAGAGATAAATTCCTACAGCACTTCAGGAAACACGGTCATGAGATAGTGATGAGCGCCTCGCTGGTTCCAAAGGATGACCCGACGCTGCTTTTCACCAATGCCGGCATGGTCCCGTTCAAGAACCTCTTCCTCGGCCTGGAGAAGAGGTCCTATACGAGGGCGACGAGTTCCCAGAAATGCGTGCGTGCGGGAGGCAAGCACAACGACCTTGATGAGGTCGGCTACACCAACCGGCATCATACCTTCTTCGAGATGCTGGGAAACTTCTCCTTTGGCGATTACTTCAAAGTCGGGGCCATTGACATGGCCTGGGAACTGCTGACCATCGGATACGGGCTGCCCGAGGAAAAGCTGTGGGTCTCCATATACACGGATGACGATGAGGCGTATGAGATATGGAATAAAAGGATCGGGGTACCCCCCGAGAAGATCTACCGATTCGGAGAGGAGGAGAATTTCTGGGCCATGGGTGAAACCGGTCCATGCGGCCCGTGCTCGGAGATCTACTTCGATCAAGGCCCGGAGGCCGGTTGTGGTAAAGCCGACTGTCAGGTGGGCTGTGAGTGCGACCGGTATCTCGAGCTCTGGAACCTGGTCTTCACCCAGTTCGACAGACACCCCGACGGCACGCTGACCCCCTTGGCCAGCAAGAATATCGATACCGGCATGGGCCTGGAGAGACTGGCCGCGGTCATGCAGGGGGTCTACTCCAACTACGAAACGGATCTGTTCTCGGGGCTCATAGGGCTCACCGAGGAGCTGGCAGGCATCCGATACGGCCAGGAGGAGAAAAGCGATATCTCCTTCAAGGTGGTTGCCGATCACGGCAGGGCCGCTGCGTTTCTGATCGCCGACGGCATCATGCCTTCCAACGAGGGCAGGGGCTACGTGCTCAGGAGGATAATCCGGCGTGCCATACGATACGGCCAAATTCTCGGCCTAAAGGATCCCTTCCTCCATCGTCTCACGGACAAGGTAGTCGATGAAATGGGAAGCCACTTTCCGGAGCTCACCCAATCGAGGAAATTCATCGATGAGGTGGTGACAAACGAGGAGAAGCGGTTCGCCGACACCCTGTTCCACGGGCTGTCCATTTTACGGGAAGGCATCGATGAGATTCGCGCCAAGGACGAGCGCACCATCCCGGGCGAACTGGTGTTCAGGCTCTATGATACCTTCGGATTCCCCCCTGACCTCGTGGAGGATATCGCGCGGGACGAGGACCTCGCTCTGGACAGGGAGGGATTCGATCAGGCCATGGCCGAGCAGAGGGCCGCCTCTCAGAGAAGCTGGAAGGGAAGCGGCGAGGAGGAGGTGCCCGAGGTCTACATCAGGCTTGAGGCGAGAGGCGTGAGCACGAAGTTTCTGGGCTACGATACCCTCACGGCGAGCGCTAAGGTGCTCTCGTTGCTCAAGGAAGGTCAGGAGATCGATTCAGCCCATAAAGGAGAGGAGATAGAGATTATCCTTGACCAAAGCCCCTTCTACAGCGAGGCCGGCGGTCAGGTGGGAGATAGAGGATGGATCGGCAATGAGAACGCGAGGATTGAGGTTCTCGACACGGTGGGATACCTCACCAGCCTGGTTGTTCATAAGGCATCGATCACTGAGGGCACGATCTCGGTGGGAGATGAGGTGGAGGCGGCCGTTGATGAGCGAAGGAGAACCAATACCGCCCATAATCACAC
>QMLW01000343.1 GCA_003646935.1 Deltaproteobacteria bacterium | reverse complement strand
CCCTATGGCCTGAGGAGAAATACTCCTTTCTGCTCACCAGCTTATATGCGTATACGTTCGTTGATTCCATTACTTACCTCTCACCCCATAATATTCAAAGTCCTCTTCCCGGGGATTCTCTTTCACCTTTTCCATTGCCCTTCGATAGATGTTCTTGAAATCGGCAATGGTCACATCCCTGCTTGCCAACCCGCAGATGAAATTGGCGAATGTCGGTTGATTCTTCTCCTTATAGAGCGCCGATCGCAGTTCTATTGCCAGGGGGCCGCCCTGTCCACCGAAAGAAATGGCCCTGTCTATCACCACGAGGTTCTTCGCTCCTTTCGTGGCCTCGCGAAATTCCTCAAAGGGAAACGGCCTCCAGAGCCTATTCATGATCAACCCAACGGATTCTCCCTCATCCCTGAGTTCATCAACGACCAGGGAAACGGTTTCCCCGAAACTGCCTTGGGTAATGAATATGGTTTCGGCATCCTCTATCTTGTATGTTTCAATAGGGTGATAGTGCCTTCCCACCACATCTCCCAGCTCTTTCCACGCGGAGAGGATCTCTCCCTTCGACTGTATGAGCGCCTCATCCTGGGATACCTTCACCTCCGAGAAAATACCCGGGCCTCCAAGGCCGCCCATGGTGACCGGCCTGTCAGGATGAAGGGCGTATATCGGTTTGAAATCAGGAAGATACTCTTTCACCTGTTCTTCTTCCCAGAATTCCACGGGCTCGATCACATGGGTGAGGATAAAGCCATCCATGTGAATCATCACGGGAAGCAGTACCTGGGCGCTCTCCCCCACCCGGTAGCCGAACAGTACATGATCGAAGACCTCTTGACCGTTGTTGGCGAATACCTGGATCCAGCCGCAATCCCGGATGGACATCACGTCCGTATGATCATTCCAGATGCTGATCGGTGCGGACATGGACCGATTCGCGAGGATCATTACAATAGGCAGCCGCATGGAAGCCGCTATGTGAACGATCTCGTTCATTAATGCAAGCCCTTGAGAGCTCGTGCAGGTAAACGTCCTGGCCCCCACAGCAGCGACACCGGTGCACACGCTCATCGCCGAGTGTTCGGATTCCACCGGTATGAACTCCGCGTCAAGATCTCCGTTGTTAACCAACTCCGAGAGGTGTTCGACGATGTGTGTCTGGGGCGTGATGGGATAGGCCGCAATGCAGTCCACATTTGCCATTTTCACCGCCTCAGCAGCGGACAACGACACCTCCAGTCCTATTCTCTTTCCCATATTACTCTTCCTCCTCAACCATGGCGATGGCCTGGGTGGGACATTCGTGGGCACAAATTCCGCATCCCTTGCAGTAGAAAAGATCTGCCTCGAAGTAGCCCTCGTCGTCCTCATAGATGGCCGCATCGGGACAGAATACATAGCAGATCCCGCATTTCACGCACCTGTTTCTATCCCAAACCGGTCGGATGGATCGCCAGTCACCGGTCTTATACTCGGCAGCATTGCCAGGGGTAGGGACTATGCCCCCGATCTCTATTTCCTGCCAAGTCAAATCCGTCTTCGTCTTGCCCACCATTCATTCTCCTCTATTCAAAATGACAATTCTGTTTCCTTGATGGCCCTCTTAAATGCATTGATATTCTTGTCCGCTATTCGGCCGAACCTCTCCCTGAGCGGCTCTATAAGGGAATCGGGGTTCACGATGGATTTCGCCTTAAGCAATCCTCCGAGCATGGTGGTGTTGGTAATGGGGATGCCCAGTTCTTCAAAGGCAATCCTGTTTGCATTTACCACCGCGAGCTTGCACCGCAAGCCCAGCTCCTTTCGTATCTCATCGGCCGTGTACCGTGTGTTTGCAACGAGAATTCCGTCGTCTTTCAAACCAGCTGTCACGTTTACAATCCGCAGTATGGAGGGATCGAGCACGAGCACGAGATCGGGATTGGTGATCTCCGTCCTCACCTTTATCTGCCTATCGTCCGATCTAAAGAAAGCAACGACCGGAGCCCCCCTTCTCTCTGGCCCAAAGCTGGGAAAGGCCTGTCCGTATTTTCCCTCGTTGATCGATGCCAGGGCCAACAGCTCTGCGGATGTTACCGCGCCCTGTCCACCCCGTCCATGAAGTCTGACTTCAAACATATCAACTCCTTACCTATAAGATGCCCAGCAAAAGATTGCTGCTATCTATAACCTCATGATTGCGGGGTTGTCAAACCTTTTATTTTTCTTTTCCCCAATTTCCGTTTTCGGCCCCTGCCGTTTTAAATGGTCGAATCGAACATGCAGCGCTAGTCTATTGTCTCATACAATCTCCTTCAATCAGGGACATTGCCCAAAAGGAAAAAAACCACACCCATTTACTCCTGGGTGTGGTTCGAGTTTGCGCCTACTACCTAAGGATATTAGGGCAAAACACCTGGGTCAGCTCCTCAGACTATGCTACTCCCACAGATCCAGATCGATGAGCCCAATGCGGGCGGCGTACTTTGTGAGCCCTACCTGACCCTGCACCCCGGTCTTGCGCACGATATTTGCCCGATGGTTTTCCACCGTCTTCCTGCTGATGCATAGGATGTCGGCCACCTCCTGGTTAGAGTGGCCCTCTGCCAGGAGCCTGAGCACCTCCTTCTCGCGCTCTGACAGGGGATCGGCCTGCTCCTGGAGCTCGCGCTTGGTCTTGCCCCCGAAATAGCCGGAGAGCACCTGATCCGCGATAGGGGAATCCAGGTAGTAACCGCCGTTGTGTACCGTATTGATGGCGGCGATGAGGTTATCCTCATCGGAGTCCTTGAGCACATAGCCCTTGGCCCCCGCCTTGAGCACCTGGTCGATGTAGGCCTTCTTGGCATGCATGGAGAGGATCACCACCTCGGTTTTGGGAAATCGTTCCTTTATCTGGCGGGTAGCCTCGATGCCGTCCATCTTGGGCATGCCGATGTCCATGATCACCAGGTGGGGCTTGTGCTGGCCGACCTTCTTGAGTGCCTCGTCACCGTTGTCTGCCTCGGCGAGGACCTCGATGTGGGCCTTGTCCGAGAGAAGCGACTTGAGGCCCTTGCGGAATATGCGGTGGTCATCGGCGAGTACAACGGTGATGGTGTTTCTCATGGTCGTATCCCCATCTCCTCTTCCTTCTTGGCGATCTCAAAGCGCGTCTTGATCACGGTGTCCGGTATCAGGCTGATGGAGTCGATGCCGCACTCCACCAGGAAGGTGGCGAACTCGGGGAAGTCGCT
>QMLW01000342.1 GCA_003646935.1 Deltaproteobacteria bacterium | reverse complement strand
TCTTTATCCTGTTCTTTTTAACCGCCCTTACCGGTCTCCTCCTCACCTCCGGCACCGAGCCCTACTTCGATCCCTCAGCCGTACGTCTCCAGGAAAAACTGCGCCCGCCGCTGGCCAAACCGCATCTAGATACCCTGCGCCCCGAGGAAATCCCCAGATTAGGGGTTTACCTCTTCGGGACCGATGATCTGGGACGGGACGTCTTCTCCAGGATGCTCCAGGGTGCCTGGGTGTCCCTCACCGTGGGATTCGTGGCCGTGGGGATCGCAGTACTGATCGGGATATTCCTCGGCGGCATAGCGGGATTTTTCGGGCAGAGCCATATCCGCATCGACCACGTCCTGAAGGCCCTGCTCCTGTTCATGGGAACGGCCTTGCTTTTTCTAGGGCAAAGCTATCTAGGGTTTGCCCTTCTCATCATGGGCATTGTGTGGATTGTCTACCGCCCGGCACACAAGAGGATATCGGGAGGAGGGGATGCGCCTTTATGGCTGCGCGTGCTTCATAGAAAGGCCATTCTCATTGATACCCTGATTATGAGATTGGTGGATATCATGCTCTGCTTCCCGAGCTTCTTTCTCATACTCACCGTTGTGGCCCTTCTTCCCGCGAGCATATACAACATCATGATCGTTATCGGGCTCACGAGCTGGATGGGCACTACCCGCTTCGTCCGTGCCGAGTTTCTCTCCCTGAGGGAACAGGACTTCGTGACGGCGGCACGGGCACTCGGGCTCAGCAACCTTCGTATTATCTTTCGGCACATGATGCCCAATGCTATTGCTCCGGTTTTGGTATCCGCCACCATAGGAATCGCCACGGCCATCTTGACAGAGGCTGGTTTGAGCTTCCTCGGGTTCGGCGTTCCACCGCCCCACGCCACATGGGGAAACATCCTTTCCGATGGAAAACGTTTCATCTTCGATGCACCGTGGCTCACCTTTGTGCCGGGTTTCGCCATCCTGATCGTGGTGCTATCCTTTAACCTCTTTGGTGAGGGATTGCGGGATATCGTGAACCCCAAGCTCAGGGAGAGGCATTGACAAAAAGAGTGAGCTAAAGTGAGCTAAAGTGCCTAAAGTGAACTAAAGTTGAACTAATAAACGCAGTGGATAATAAAGAATTCGCAATCGATATTTGCGAAAGTGAATCTAGCGAAACGCAATATTGGCTGGAGGTGATAGTGGAAATGGAGTGGTTGTCCTTTGACCAAGTGAAATACGAATATGAAGAGTGTAGTGAATTGCTCGCCATTTTTACCTCAATAGGTAAAAGAAAGTAGCGAAAAGCTTGTTTTTTTATGACGAAATCTTTTTACATCTTGACTTTAGTCACTTTAGTCACTTTAGATCACTTTAGGCACTTATTATGGATACTACCTTGCTTTCCGTTCGGGACCTGGCGGTATATTTCCAGCTCGACGGCAGCGTATCCCGCGCCGTGGACGGGGTGAGCTTCGATATCCATAAGGGGGAGACGGTCTGCCTCGTGGGAGAATCGGGCTGCGGGAAAAGCGTATCCGCCCTGGCCATCCTCGGTATTATCCCGCAACCGCCTGGCAGGATCATGGGCGGTCACATACGTTTCAACAACCGGAACCTCCTGGATCTGGGCGAGGAGGAGATGCAGGATATCCGGGGAAATCAAATCGCCATGGTCTTTCAGGAGCCTATGACATCCCTTAATCCGGTGTTTACGATCGGCGATCAGATAAAAGAGGCCATTTTGGTCCATGAACGGGTGAATGAAGGGGAATTGAACCAACGATGTCTCCAAGTGCTCAAAGACGTGGGCATTCCCTCGCCGGAAGAACGCCTCAGTGACTATCCCCATCAACTCAGTGGAGGTCAGAGGCAACGCGTTATGATCGCCATGTCACTGGCGTGTAATCCCGACCTGGTAATCGCCGACGAGCCAACAACGGCACTGGATGTCACCATTCAGGCGCAGATCCTGAATCTGTTCGAAGAACTTCAGCGAAAGCGAGGGATGTCACTGCTCTATATCACCCACGACCTGGGCGTGGTGGCCAACATCGCAGAGCGCATCTATGTGATGTACGCGGGCATTATAGCGGAGCAGGGCGGAGCGAGGGATATCTTTCACAACCCACGACATCCCTATACCCAGGGCCTTCTCGCCTCCCTTCCAAACCCTAAAAAACGCGGGGGCGTCCTCCACAGCATCCCGGGTACGGTCCCTGATCCCGCGTACAAGCCGAGCGGTTGCCCCTTTCATCCCAGGTGCAGCTTTGCGATCGATACCTGCAGGGTGCGGTTTCCCGACCTGTGCGATTACGGCAGCGGGCATATGAGCCGCTGTCCAGTTCTGTATGAGAAGAAAGTGAGCTGTTATGACAACCAACAACGCCATTCTCAGGGTCGAGGGACTCAAGAAATACTTCCCCGTTCAGAGGGGATTCTTCCAGAAGATCATCGGATGGGTCAAGGCCGTTGATGGGGTGGACCTCCTTATCGAGCGTGGAAGGACGCTGGGCCTGGTGGGGGAAAGTGGATGCGGCAAATCCACGATCGGGCGTCTTATCCTCAAGCTGCTGGAACCGGACGAGGGAAGGATCACGTATCGGGGCGAGGATATCAGCACGTGCTCACAGGATGAGTTGAAGCCCCTCAGGAAGGAGATGCAGATTATCTTTCAAGACCCCTTTGGCTCCCTGAATCCACGAATGACCGTTGGCCAGACCATCGAGGAGGGCCTCAGAACCCTCGATATAAAAAACAGGGATGAGCGGAGAAGGCGCGTCGAGGAGCTCCTGGAGACGGTGGGTATCTCCCCGGCGGTGGCTGATCGTTACCCTCACGAGTTCAGCGGTGGGCAGAGGCAGCGTATCGGCATTGCCAGGTCCCTGAGCGTGAATCCCTCCCTCGTTATCTGCGATGAGCCGGTATCGGCGCTGGACGTATCCATTCAGTCGCAGATCATCAATCTCTTGAAGGAGCTTCAGGTCAGCATGGGCCTCAGCTACCTGTTTATCTCCCATGACCTGAACGTGGTGGGCTACATAAGCGATATGGTCGCGGTGATGTACCTCGGTCACATCATGGAGTATGCACCCGCCGAGGAGCTTTATGAGAAACCCCTCCATCCCTATACGCTCGCCTTGCTTTCCGCCATTCCTGATCCCGAGCCCGATGCGAGGGGTGAGAGGAAGGCGCTGAGCGGTGATGTGCCGAGCCCCTTTAACCCCCCGCCGGGATGCAAATTCCAGGGACGGTGTCCCCTTGTGG
>QMLW01000341.1 GCA_003646935.1 Deltaproteobacteria bacterium | reverse complement strand
GGAGCTATACTGCCCATAGATGCGGTTCCCGAGGCATGGCGAAAGGGGATCGAGATAGCCCATAAATACGGGATGATCTGCTCCTACGTGCACCAGGTTCTGCCCGGCCCTGGTATTATGTTCGGGTTTAACTACTCCTTCAATCGAGCTGACCAGGAGGATATCGAAAACACGCGAAAGGCCTTGGATGAGTCGAACAGGTTGACCTATGAGCTGGGGGGCATGGTGTGGAAGGGTGAGGCAGGTGCGCAGAGGCTGGCGATGGAGCGAATGGACCCCAATACGGCGGAGCTTATCAGGAGGGTGAAGGGCCTTTTGGATCCCCATGGGATCATGAATCCGGGGAACTGGGAGAAGGAGTGATATTGGCTTGACAAACGCTCGCAGGGGAGCTAATAAGCGAAGAGGCCTCTTACGGTACACAAGCCAAAAAATTACACAATAAAATTCTAATTTCTAAATCCGAAATCCTAAACAAATCCAAATGACAAAAATGCAAAATTCAAACGAGATGGAGGTAAGAATTAATGATATAAAATCGTGAAACGATTTTATAACCTTTAACCTTAACAAAGGGGGTTTATTATGAAAAAAGTATTCTGGGTAGTTATTGCTTTGTTTTGTTTTTCCACTTTCTTTATTATCTTCCCATTATCTTCTGCTGCAAGGCCAATTAAAGTGGGTATTATAGACTGTTATAGTGGTCCGCCGGCAGTCTATGGCAAGGATGCCCTAAATGGCTTCAAACTGGCATTGAAAGATATTAATAAGAAAGGCGTTCTAGGTAAAAAGATTGAGTTTACCACCAGAGACACCAAGTTTAAGGTAGATATTGCCCTTAATATGGCCAAGGAATTGGTAATGAGAGAGAATGTTGATGTACTCGTTGGCACCATTAACAGTGGGGCAGCAATGGCCGTATCCTCTGCTGTTGCTAAAAAGGAAAAGGTGCCATTTATGGTTTGGATCTCCAAAAGCGAGAGAATAACCGGAGAAAAAGGGCATCGTTATGTCTTCTCAACCGGCGAGAATACCGCTATGGCGGGCAAAGCTGGAGGAGTTGCCCTTTACAAGAAGCCATATATTAAATACTGGATTGGCGGAGACGATTATGAATATGGCCATGCCATAGCAAACGCTGCTTGGCGAAATATTAAGAAGTTGAAACCTGAGGTAAAAATGATTGGGAAATCCTGGTGGAAGCCTGGCGAACCTGATCTCATACCTTATATTAGCGCAATTTTGTCAGCTAAACCTGATGCTGTTATATTCTGCACTGGCGGCCGCAGCATGACCAATATCTTGAAGGCGGTCAAGGCAACCGGCATGGCTGAGAAGATTCCCGTTTGGATCCATACCGCCACAGATCACGCCGTTCTGAAGCCCCTGGGAGCAGAGGCCCCTGAGGGTGTGATGGGCACCATGGACTACCATTTTTATTATCCTGATACCGCAGCCAACAGGGCATTTGTTAAGGCCTTTGAAGATGCTTATGGAACTCCCCCCGGTTTTCCGGCTTTCCATGGATATAACACCGCAAATTTCATTGCAGAGGCATTCAAATTAGCGGGCGCCGTTGATAAGGAAAAATTCATTGATGCGTTAGAGGGATTATGGATAGAAAGTCCTGCAGGCCAGATAGAGATGCGAAAATGTGATCATCAGGTTGTCTATCCCATGTATTTAGGGGTGACAAAGATGTCGCCGAAATACGGGTTTGTAATCTCCTCTGATATCGAGACGCTGACTGGATTTGATGTCATGCCCACATGCGATGAGATCAGGAAGGCGCGCGGCAAATAATTGACAAATGACTATTGAAGATTGACTATTGGGGCTAAAACCTCCGATTTTCAATCTTCAATTTTCAATCGAATAGAGGGATAGATGGAATTAGGGCAGGTATTTACCTTTTCTGCATTGGCTTCTCAATTCCTGGTCGGTCTGAGTCGAGCGATGATCCTGTTTATCGTATGCTCTGGGATGAGTTTTGTTCTTGGAGTACTCAGGGTCCCAAATGTCGCGCATGGCTCCCTTTACATGATAGGAGCTTTCTCTGCATTCAGCATAGCGAGCCTCTTTGGAAGCAGCTCCACTGGGTTTTGGCTGGCCTTGATCATCTCCCCCCTGGTGGTTGCCTTGGTAAGCTTGATAGCGGAAAGGGTGCTGTTTTGCCATCTTTACGAAAGAGAACACCTTATGCTCCTGTTGTTTACCTTTGCCTTAATGCTTATCCTTGGAGATTTGGTAAAGCTAACCTGGGGGGCGGACTACAGGTCCATCATGGCACCCCCTTTCCTAAGAGGATCAGTGCCGATATTTGGCTCGGCTTTCCCGCGCTATAATCTATTTCTGCTCATAATTGGCCCTATTGTAGCAGTCAGCCTGTGGCTTTTTACGAATAAGACAAAGATAGGAAAAATATCCCGGGCTGCTGCGGTTGATAGAGAGATGGTAGGAGCAGTAGGCATAAATGTAAGCTGGGTATTTGCGGCTGCATTCGTTATAGGCTGTTATCTTGCCGGGCTTGGTGGAGCACTTGTTGCGCCTACAGTCAGTGTTACCATAGGGATGGATCATGACATTATTATTGAGGCATTTCTCATAGTTACTATAGGTGGATTAGGTAATATGTGGGGAGCCCTTGTTGGCTCTCTTATCTTTGGCCTGACACAGGCCTTTGGGGTATTATTCTGGCCCCAATTTGCTATAGTTTTTCCATATGTAGCGGTATTAATCATTTTGATCTGGAAGCCCACAGGGATGCTAAAATCGGTCTGGTGATAAAATTTCTTGCAGAAATTTTAGATAACGCAGCTTCGCTGCTGTATGGGGTTAATGTTATCTTGTTGAAAAAAGTTTTTTGATTGCTAAGCGGCGTAGCCGCGTTTTATAAAATTGCAAAGCAATTTTATGAGGAGTTGAATTTGTTCAGAAGAATAGGTAATTGGAAATCGCTTTGGCCTATCTTGGCTATCTTTATATTGCTTGGCTTGCCACCAATAATTCCTCGATTTTACACATACATTATTGCATTAACGTTTGTAACGGGCCTTCTAGCGATGAGTCTTAACATGGTAGTAGGCCATGGTGGCATGTTTCAATTTCATCATTGTGCTTTTTATGGAATAGGCGCCTATAGCCTTGCACTGATCCTTACCAAAACAACACTGCCTATGTGGGTTGGCTTTGCTGCTGGACCTATAGCAGCAGCTTTTGTTGGCCTGATCATTGGCTGGTTTTGCGTGAGGTTGAGCCGGCTATACTTTGGCATGCTCCAG
>QMLW01000340.1 GCA_003646935.1 Deltaproteobacteria bacterium | reverse complement strand
TCCTCGATCACCAGTTGTGCGGATTCCACGGTGCGGCCCTGGGCCTTGTGGCCGCCTAGCTGGCCGGAGCTCTGAGGGGTTAAGCCGATGTGTCCACACACGACGATTCCAGCGTCGAGGATCGCCTTGATACGGCTGATCACGCGTTTGCCCCCTTCCAGCTTGATCGCATCGACATTGGCCTCCTTGAGAAACCGGCCTGCGTTTGCCACGGCGTCCTCATCGGACTTCTGGTAGCTCATAAAGGGCATATCTCCCATAACAAAGGTGTTGGGCGCACCACGACGAACGGCGTCGCAGTGCACGATGCACTGATCCATCGTTACCGGCACGGTGCCCTCATAACCGTACACACACATCCCCAGGGAATCGCCCACGAGGATCATATCGATGCCCGCCGTCTCCTCAAACTGGGCAGTGGGGTAGTCATAACAGGTTAACCAGGTTATCTTTTCTCCCTTATGTTTCATGGCATAAAAATCGTGGATCATTTTCTTGGACATATCGTCTCCTTTCTCCTTGTCATATTGGATTTATAACTGAAACGAGGGATTGCCGCCATCTCAATCGATGACCGTGAATCCCGCTCCGGTGCGAAAACGCTCAACTCGAGTTTTCTATTTGAGATTATTGATTTCAAGTGGTGAATTCAATAAGGAAATACACTCAAAAAGGAAAAAATTATACTTAATTGATGAATGGGGATACTTTTTTTGACCTAGCAGGCAGTTCGCTTAGGGATAAATACCTATGGGCATTCTTTATTATCTCGTGTTTTACTACCTTAGTCCATCGATTCATAAATTCGGTAACGAATTTTTTCACTCAGGACTTAGTGCTGAGTGAGCAAGAACGACACCATAACCTTGGAGAATACGTGAGTATAATTGCGAATCGAAGCACTTAGTCCATGCACAAACCCCATTTCAAAGATTTACCTTGATCACAGCACCTTTCACTACTATACTCCAGAAACGATTTTTTCGTCCAGCCGCCGAGATATATCACCATGCTAAAAGTCTACAACGGGGAGTCTTCCGTGAAAGAACAAGGCAAGCTGTTGCGAGAGAAAATCATTCTAGTAGTGGAATAACTCGATGATAGAATTCACGCCAGAACAGATCGCTGCTTTGTCGAGGCTTGTCGATCCTGATCGTTTTTCAGTGGGCCAATCTGTCCGGGAGCTCCACCTTCACGATATCTCATCTCACCAAGGCAGATTGCCCGCAGGCGTTATCTGGCCTATCACCACCGAGGAGGCAAGCAGGATTTTAACCTGGTCCTATGATCAGGGGATACCGGTCACTCCTTGGGGGGCAGGAACGAGCACCGAGGGGAACCCAGTGCCTACCCGCGGCGGGTTGGTGATGGATTTTACCAGAATGAATAAGATCTTGGAGATTCGGGCACATGACCTTCAGGCGGATGTGCAGCCGGGAGTCTTGCGGAAAGAGCTGAATCGCCACGCAGGAAAACACGGGTTGTTCTTTCCCGTCGATCCGGGCGCTGACGCGAGCATCGGCGGCATGATAGCCAACAATGCATCTGGAGTGCAGACGGTTAAATATGGTGCTACAAAGGACTACGTGATGAGAATGACCGTGGTGCTTCCGCAGGGAGAGGTGATCAGTACGGGTTGTAGGGCAGGCAAGTCATCCTCGGGTTATGATCTCACACGCCTTTTCGTTGGATCGGAGGGGACCCTGGGGGTGGTGACCGAGGCAACGCTCCGGTTAACGGGTATTCCCTCACACCACCTGGCAACTATCATTACCTTTGATGCCCTGGAAGATGCGGCTGGAGCAGTTGCCGTAATGATAGGTTCGGGCTTGGAGCCCGCTGCTCTCGAGCTATTAACTCCCGGCGTAATCGGCCTCATGAATAGGGAGAAAGGCCTGGGCCTTGAAGAAGTGCCCACCCTCTTCTGTGAATTTCATGGTATCAGCAACGCTGCGCTGCTCGAGACCTCGGCGCTCGCGCAGGAATTGACGCAGGGTTGCGGGGCGACGAGCTTTACATTCGGGGTGGAGGAAAAAGAGAGGGAGGATCTGTGGCGCGCTCGACACGACGCATGGGAGACGATCCACCGCGCTCATCAGGGCAAGGAAACGCTCATTGTTGATGCGGCTATTCCCATCTCCCAATATCCGGAGATGGTCATGTTCTGCCAGAGGCTCGTGGAAGAGGGTGGTGCGATCGGGTATGTGTTCGGCCATGCAGGGGATGGCAATATCCACGTGGTAATGATGGGAGACCCCAATGATGAGAAGGAGTGGTCGGTGCTTGATTCTATTAATGACCGCATTGTTGCCAGGGCAATAGAGCTGGGCGGAACGTGTACGGGAGAGCACGGCGTCGGCATTGGCAAGAGAAAGTTCATGGAACGAGAGCACGGCCAGAGCTATGGGCTTATGAAGGAGATCAAGAACCTGGTAGATCCCAAGGGATTGATGAACCCGGATAAGATCTTTTTCTAGTTATAAAATCGCTTTGCGATTTTATATAACGTCCCGCAAGCGGGACTCAAAAAGGAAATTCTATACAAACGAGTGAGGGAGGTGACCATGTTCTACGAGGCAGAAGTTCCTCAACCGAAAAACAAGGGGATGTCTGCTATGGTGGTGCTGAATTCATCCGAGTCCAGGCGACTCTTGTCCAAGGCTACAGCAGCGCTTCCAGAGGTTCAAAACGCGTTGAAAAACGGAACAATAATCATTGCACGGGGAATCACCACCGCGTATGTCACCGAGGAGCTGCTCCAAATCTCAGTAGAACCAAAGGGCGGTCAGACCGTGGGCCTGATATGCCATGGGATTACGAATGCCAATTCAGGACCCCCGCCCAGCACGTGGCATGTGATACGGAAGGGTAGGCCGGTAGAAGATGCGGACTCAAATGTTGAGATACTGAGCTTTGGCCCTGACGATGTCTTTATCAAGGGAGCAAACGCCGTGGACCGCGAGGGAATTGTGGGGGTCTACTCATCGTCGGTGAAGGGAGGGACGATCGGAATGGCCTGGCCCATAGTCACGCCTCGAGGAAGCCATCTCATAATGCCGGTGGGCCTGGAGAAGATGGTCGCCTCGGTTATGGAGGCCGCACAACACACCGGCATTTACCGCTTTACCTATAGCACCGGGTTACCGGCCAAGCTTGTTCCCGTGCCCCTGGCAAAGGTGGTGACCGAGATTCAGGCCTTTGCGATCTTGACGGGCGTGAAGGCGTACCACATAGGTTCAGGCGGCGTGGGCGGCTCTGAAGGCTCGGTGCACCTCTCCTTGGAGGGA
>QMLW01000339.1 GCA_003646935.1 Deltaproteobacteria bacterium | reverse complement strand
GTAGAAAGCCAATCACGAGTGAGGTAATCGCCTCCTTTGGTAGCCCGAGAAAACCGCTTACAACCGGGGCCGTTATGTTCGCAATGGCGTTGAAAACCCCGAAAAAATAGAGCATGTTGATAATAACGATGGCGCCGAGAATGATGGGTATGGCCTCTGCCAGGAATCCGTATATCCTCATCCACATCTTTTCGAGCACGATTCTCCATGGGGGAAGACGATAAGGGGGGATCTCAATGAGAAGCTCGGGGCTGAATCCCTTTATCGAATGATGCAATATGATCCCCAAAATAACCCAGACGATAAAAAGTGTAGCGTAGACGATAACCACATAATGGCCTCCTCGCTGTCCTACCAGTCCGAAGATCATCGCCTGCAAGGCGGCGCAGGGAATGGCGATGGAAACCAAGGTTGCAGCGATAAATCTCTCCCGCTTGCTCTCCAGAATACGAGTAGAAAGAACTGCTGGCACATTGCATCCAAGCCCTAATAGGGTGGGGATGATGGCGTACCCATGGAGACCGAGCCAGTGCATAATCGTATCCATCAACACGGCCAATCGCGGCAAGTACCCTATATCCTCCAGCAGCCCGAGCACAAAGTAAAAGGAGATGATATATGGCAGGACCATAGCAAAGGGTACGTAGAGACCGCTCGTGATAAGACCAAAGGATTCAACGAAATTCACCTCTCCACCGACTATCTTGCCCACCACAACATCATGGAGGAATCCACTGCCACCCATGAGCGCGCCTACCTTCAATACCACCGGCGCCCATAGCGTATTAAAAAGAGGATCGAGCAGGTAGCCGATGAGGCTTTCCCCAATGAAACGGATCACGAGAAAGGCGATTACTAGAACGGCTACGGCTATCAGGCCACCGGTAAGGGGCTTTACGCTTGCATCCTGCATGCGCTCAATCCAGGTATGATGGCGATGTTCGATATGCTGAACATGGTCTATGATCTCCCCAACTGCGGCCCACCGTTCATCGCGACTGCGCGGGGGACCATCCGGTGACCTAGCCTCTGGAATGCTCTCCACGAGCTCCTTTATGCCCTCGCCGGTTACGGCTACCGTGGGAACGACCGGCACCCCTAGAGAGGCCTCCAGTTTCTCGAGATCGATATCTATTCCCCTATGCTTTGTGTCATCCCATAGATTTAAGGCAACGACTACTGGAATATCCCCCTCCAAGAGCTGGAGGGTCAAATACAAGCTCCTCTCCAGATTCGTGGCATTTACCACATTTATGGCAACATCTCCATTTTTCAGCATCTTGAGGGCGATTTCCTCGGCTTCAGAGGTCGGCTCCAGGGTATAGGTGCCGGGCACATCAATAAGTTCAAGCTTTTCCTCCCCAAGCTTTGTGAATCCGCGGGTATAGTTTATGGTGGTGCCCGGATAATTAGAAACCGTGGTACGCACACCGGTGAGCCGGGAAAACAGCACGCTCTTGCCTACGTTGGGATTTCCAACCAGTAGTATCTTCCTCATCTTATTGATCTATCTCGATGATTATCCTCTTTGCCATTCCAAAACCAATCGCTATCTGAACCCTGTCTACCTCGATTGTGACCGGTCCTCGCGCTATCATAGAGCTAATCTTCACTACCCTCTTGCCCGGTAAAATGCCTAGGGCGTTCAGACGGCTGATCAGGCCAAATCCGCCCTTAATTTCAACAACCAGCCCGCTCTGACCGGGTCGCATGTGAGACAAAGGTATGTGATTTCCGTGGTTCATACATAACATTCCTTTCATCTTGTGAGCCAATCCATCCTCATGGGACACTGAAGTGCGGATTTCGTTAGCTCTCTTCATTCATCGCAAGTATCTCTGCCTCGTATCTGCGGGCAAATCTCTTCATTCTCTCCAAGCACCGTTCCCTTGACTTTCCGTGTCTACGGTATTCATCAAAGTATGCCAACCAGTCCATGCCACCCCTGGGACAATCCTCCACAAACTCCATAAACTCCACCATCCTCTCAAGGGTGGTAGGGCTTACAGCATGTTCCATCTTGCAGGCATCCTCATCTGCCTGGTCCCGGTCTATCTGAAGAATATCAGTCAAAAATGCCTTGAGGGTTTGATGTCGCTGATCTATTTGACTGCCGATATAAGAGCCCTTTCCCGTCAACTCGAGATATTCATATTTCTCATAGTCAATCATGCCCCGTTCGCTCAATGTCTTGATCATATTGGTCACGGTCGGCATCTTAACCCCAAGCCTCTTTGCAATGTCCTTTACCCTGACGACCCTCTTTTCCTGGGAAAGATTGTAAATGGCCTCCAAATAGTCCTCCATAGTGGGCGTGAGGTCTTTTCCAGGGACCTTATTCGCGGCCTTTTCATTCATAATATCCTCCCTAGTTAGGGATTCAAAACTAAGTTTTGAAACACTAATTATACGCCCAAAACCATCATTGTCAATACCTTTCCGGGCTTCTTCGAAATAGTAAAAAACAATGGGTGCATCCGGTAGAGTGCCTCCTGCGCTTTCTCCAAGGCATGATTCCATTTTTCGGTCACTATTCCCTATACAAAAAGGCATAAGTATATTAAGGTGGTGCGGAAAGAAAGAGAATTCCTTTGCATGAAGCCAACAAATTCAGCTCAGGTTCATGGCGCTGACCGTGGGGGAAGTTAGGCAAATACGTGGGAGGTGATAGAGTGGCTAAAGAGGTTTCGCAGGATAGGGATTCAAATCCACTGCCGCAGAAGAAACGGTTGAGCTCAGACGTTGATTACATGGCCTTCAATTTTGGTCCTGTTACAATCCACATTCAATCAACCATTGTTAAAGACCTCTTAGGGATAAAAGAAGAAGAAACCGCTCAGGCCTTCGAGGAGTTGTGCCGAGCCTTTAGTGATGTATGCCACGAGCATCGAATCGAGCTTGATCCCATCGATCTCCTCATCCTCGTGGGCAAGGAGCTTAAGAGGGGGACGAGCACGACATTTCAAGACGCTGAGGATGGCAGCATATACGCCGAGGTCTTGATCCCCAGCAGCGATTTCAAAATACACGAGTATTGGAAGTATGCCCTCCTGCATGAGCTAGGTCATACATGGTTCTCGGTGGAGCTATCAACAGAGGACAAGGAACTCGGATATGAAGACCTGTTTATAGATCTCGTTGCGATCTGTACCTTCAGGAAGATCCTCCCACCGAAAAAGTGGGTCTATCATGAAGTGAGACGGCACAGGCCGTTTTTTATCACCCAGCAAACCAAAAGATTTTTGGGCAAAGAGCTCTACAGGGAAATATTGCAGGATCCGGAGGGATATCTGAGTGATCTGCGG
>QMLW01000338.1 GCA_003646935.1 Deltaproteobacteria bacterium | reverse complement strand
GGGATCGTAGAAGAAGGCACCCTTTGCCATCAGATCATGATCCCCCAGCATGTCCCCATGATCACTGGTCATGATAACCAGGGTGCTATCCGCCAGTCCACGCTCCTCCAGAGCCCGGAGCACCCCACCCACTTCCAGATCGAAAAGAGCGATCGAGGCGTAATAACCGAGGCGCATCTTGTGGAAATCCTCCGCTTTGAACCTGGAGAAGGCTCCCAGGTAAGAGTGCTCCCTCTCTGCGATGATGCCACGAGGACGCCGTTCGTCCCTCGGGCGTGTGACCGGCGGGGGAATCCGTTTCTCGTCTACATATTCCAGCATCTCCAGGGGATAGTCCTCATAGGGATTGTGGGGGTCGAAGATGCTCATCTTGCAGAAAAAGGGACGGTCCGAAGGGGCGTTCTTGATATACTCGATGGTCCGCTCCGCCGCCCAGTGGGTCAGGTGAAGCTCCCTGGGATGGTGAAGCAGGTTACGGCCTTCGCGCTTGAGCCGCTCGTGGAACTGCGGGTCCCGGCGTTTAAGCCAGGGCGCATAGCCGTTGAGCGGGGAGTCCAGGGCCAACATCGCCTCCATGCACCACTCGTAAACGTCGAAGCCGTCGTTGGGGTGCCGTCTGGCCTCTTCGTAAATACGCCCGCTTACATGCATCTTGCCGAAAAGGGCTGTGTGATAGCCCCGCTCCTGAAGCCATTTGGTAAAACAGACCTCATTCTCGGGCAGAATGTCGTGCAGCTTGTATACCCCATGCCCGGGAAGGTGCTTGCCCGTAAACATACTGGCCCGGCTGGGAGTGCAGATGGGGTTGGTGGCGTAGCAGTTGTCGAATACCACTCCCTCGGCTGCCAGCCTGTCCAGGTTAGGGGTCTTTAACCACTCCGCCCCATAGCAACCGAGAGAATCGTAGCGCTGCTGGTCGGTCATCAACAAGAGGATATTCGGCTGTTTTGTGGCTTTAGCAATCGCCATTAAAACGATCCCTTGCTCCTGTATCGGCACATGAATCCAAAGGGGCTCGCACCCGCACCAAAGAAAAAAGCAGCATTGTATTGCTATCCCCTTACCCGTTAAAACCCGAAAGCCCTGGGGATGAACAGCACGAGGTCCGGAATATAGGTGATCAGCAGCAAGACCACTATCATCACCAAAACCATGGGCATAGCCTGCCGGATTATCTTGCTTAGAGGACAACCGGATATTCCCGATACGATGAACAGGAGCATTCCCATGGGCGGGGTTGAAAGCCCGATCATCATGTTAAGCACCACCACTACCCCGAAGTGAACCAGGTCAATGCCAAGTTGCATTATGAGGGGTAGAACCATGGGGATGAAGACCACCGTGATGGTGGAAGTGTCGATTAACATCCCCAGGAGCAGGAAAAAAATGTTAACGACAAGGAGAAGCATATACTTGTTTTCCGTGATGCCAAGCATGAACCCGGCAATCATGTCGGGAATGTGCTCCCGGGCCACGATAAAGCTGAAGGTGAAGGCCGCCCCCACGATGATCGAAAGAGTGCCGGTAGTCCTCATCGACTGCACGATCACCTCCCAAAGGGTTCTTAAACCCATGGCCCTATAGACGAACACTGAGATCAAAATTGCCCATAAAGCGGCCAGGGCACCGGCTTCGGTCGGGGTGACCACTCCAGTGTAGATTCCGCCGAGAAGGATCACCGGAGTCAGCAGCGCCGGAAAGGCCTTGATTGTGTAGGAGATAAAATCACGCAGGGCGTATTTCGCCCCGTATGGATAACTGCGAATCTTGGATATGACGGCGATATAACCCATCAAAGCGAAACCGATCAACAACCCCGGCACCATGCCGCCGAGGAAGAGGTTCCCGATTGAGGCTCCGGAGAGCATTGCGTAGAAAACCATGGGGATCGATGGTGGAAACACCGGTCCGATGGTGGCCGAGGAAGAGGTGACGGCTGCGCTGAAATCGTCCGGATAGCCGTACTGTCGCATGCCTTCTATTTCCATGATGCCCAATCCGGAGGCATCGGCCACCGCAGAGCCCGTCATCCCGGAAAAGATGATCGAGGCTACAACGTTTACATGTCCCATCCCTCCCCGGAAGCGGCCGACCAGGCCGTTGGCAAAGTTGAAGACCATCTCGGTTACCTTGCCCGTGTTCATCACATTAGCGGTAAACACGAACAGGGGAACAGCCATGATGATGTACCTGGAGAAAAGATTGGTCAAGACTTTCTCCGCCACCAGGCTGATGTCGATCCCCGCTACCAGACAATAAAAGGTGGAGGTCATGAGCATCCCCAGGGCGATCGGGATCCGCAGGACGAAAATCGACACAAATCCCAGGAGGAAAACAAGCAACGCCCAGTTCATTGGATGTCTCCCTTTATCAGCTTTCTGATGTCAATGAAAAGGTCGTAACCGACTCTCCCTATAATCAAGGCCATGAAGACCAGGTACGGTCCGAAGGCAATGTCGAAAGGAATTTTCAGATATACTGATTTGTCGATCCGCATAAACTTGATGTAATCAAAGGTAGGATAGAAAGCGATCGAGAAGGCAGATACCAGCAACACATTACCGATCAACCGGAATATCAGTTGACCCATGGGGCTCATCCGGTCGTAGACAAGACCGAAGTTTACATGAACGTTGTGACGTTTAGCAAAGCAGGCTCCCAGCACGGTGGTCCAGATGAAGGCAAAAATTGATACCTCATACGGCCAGATCAGTGGGTGATTCAGCACGTAACGGAAAAAAATCTGTAACACAAAGACTACAAACAGAGTGGTAAAGGCAAGGCCGGCCACATACTTCTCGGGAATATCGAGCAGGAACTGCCCCAGCTTGCACCAGATGGATTGTTTTTCCTCGGACATACTCTCTCCTCTTTTTTAACCGGTTACACAACAAAAGACCCCATCCCCTTATCCGGGGATGGGGCCCCCGATTCTTTCGCGGCTTAACTTAGAGCAAAAGCTACTGGGCCATCTCCTGTATCTTTTTAAAAAGATCCATATCCCAGTCCTTGGTTATCTCAGGATCGTTTAGGTACTTGTTCTGTGCGAACTCGATCCAGGGTTCTAGATCCGGCTCGATTATTTCCATGCCCTGTTCCTTGAAGAAATCGACCAGTTCGGCCTCCTGCTGTAGATTCAGCTCGTCACAGGTCTGTCGGGCCACCTCGAGCGCCTGCATTAACTTGGCTTGTAGCTCCGGTCCGAGGGACTGCCACTTCTTCTCGTTGATCGTGGGCATCACTGGGTTCACAAAGTGGTTGGTTAGAATGATATACTTGGTAACCTCGTAGAATTTAGCGTTTTTATCTGTGGG
>QMLW01000337.1 GCA_003646935.1 Deltaproteobacteria bacterium | reverse complement strand
TCCTTCTCTGTGTCCTTGCCGGTGCAGCGCTCACCATGGCCGTGCAGAGCTCGAGCGCAACGGTTGGCATCACCATGGCATTGGCTAGCCAGGGATTATTGAGCTTTGAGGGGAGTGTGGCCATGATTTTGGGTGAGAATATCGGCACCACCATAACTGCCCAGCTCGCGGCCATCGGATCCAATCTGAATGCACGGCAGACGGCAATGGCCCATACGCTATTCAATGTTCTTGGCGTTGCATTTATCGTTATCATCTTTCCCTATTTTGTGGATCTCGTCACCTATGTAACGACCAACATTCTCGGTATTGCCAACCCTGATTTTTTGCTCGGCGGGGAAAAGCCTTTTATCTCCCGACACATCGCCAACGCCCACACCTTATTTAACGTGATCAACGCGATTCTCTTCCTCTTCCTCCTGCCGTATTTGGTCAAAATAGCCGTGGGGTTAACCCCTCGCGGTAGAAGGGAGCAGCTTGATGATATCTTTCACATAAAATATCTGGACAGACGCTACCTCGACCAACCGGAAGTGGCGCTTGTACAGGCTAAGCGTGAGATAATCAGAATGAGCGAGGAGACGCAGACCATGTTTGATGAGGTGATTGGCTGTCTTAAGATAAGGAATTCAAGCATATTGGTAAAATGGAGGGAAAGGGAAGATGTGCTGGACAATCTCCAAAAGGAGATTACGGATTTCCTCGTAAAGGTTATGCAGCAGAATATAGTCGTTGAGGAATCCAAGGAAATAACATCCCTTTTAAGAATGACGAACAACATCGAGCGGATTGGCGATGAGCTCGAGGATATCGCGGAGGCACTCGATACGATGATCGAAGACAGGCTATTTTTCTCGGAGCAGGCGATTCTGGATTATGTGGCTATATCTTCCGAAGCAAGGGAGTTTCTCGTGCTCGTTCTTGACGGCATTAAAGAGAACAGTAAGGAGATAATGCCGGAGGCGGTGAGGTTAGTGGAGAGCATCAACCATATGACCGAGGAGATGCGGTTGAGTCATCACGATCGATTGGTTGAGGGTACCTGCGAGATCGACAGGGGAATGATCTTTATCGATATCCTCAACGCCTTTGAGAAGATGGGCGGCTTTTGCTACAATATTGCGCAGGCAGTAGCAGGGGTGAAATAGAGTTCTAGCCAAGCATATTGAAATTCCCTTCAACGTTGAACCCCCGATCATAATGAGGGTGTTCATGATGAAAAGGCGCAAGGCACAGGGCGTAGGGCAAAAAAATGAATCTTAAGCCTTATGCCTCCTTTATTGCCTGTCCCATTTAGCCAAACAATCAGCATGTAAGGAGCTAATGCTCCATTGCCATTTTACAGCGTGCCAGGATGCTCAGGACTTCGAACGGTTCCTCGATCAGGGGAAAGGTGGGCACTCCCCTGGGCTCAAGGAAGGCCTTTGCCGCATCCATATGCCTTTTATCCCCACTAAAGGTAATGTAAATCGGCTTTTCTGGATAGAGCCCCGCGAGCTCTACGATGAAATCCAAAGGGGGAATCCCGGTTTCCTTGGTCAACATCAAGATAGGCACGACGGCATCAATATTGGGATCCCTCAAAACGGCCTCTATTGCTTCTCGGTAGGCATATTCAACGCCATGTAAGGCAGCACTTGGCCATATATCTACGGGATTACGCATTCGTATATAGGGAGGGCTTATTTCCTGCAACCTTCTCCTGTTCTCTTGCTCAAGGTCCGGAACCCTCAGGCCCAGATCTCGTTGGCACAGATCGGTCAGAATTACGAGCATGGCACCCGAAGGAGCCATGAAGCTCACTCTGTTACCATTAGGAAGTGGCATAACAGCCAAGGCCTTAGCAGCGAGAAACATGTGCGAATACTTTTGGATTCGAACAATACCGGCCTTGTTCAAGGCCCCGTTAATGATGCGATCATCAGAGGCCAGGGCAGCGGTGTGGGCAACAGCGGCTCGAGCACCTTCATACGTTGCTCCTCCCTTCAGAAGGATGACGGGTTTGGTGCGCGTCACCTTCCGGGCTATCTCCAGAAACTGCGCCGGCCTCTTGAGGCTCTCCAGGTAGATGAAGATGGCCTTTGTCTCCTGATCCCTTCCCAAATACTCCAATACCTCTGCCTCATCTATATCGACTTTATTGCCCAGGCCCACGAACCGGGCCACCCCAAAATGCTCCGCGGACATGATGTAGCGCATGGTATGCGTTGCGAAATTACCGGTTTGAGTAAGGTAGGATATGTTGCCCTTTGGCACCTTGCCAAGGGGGAAGAAGCTTGAGGTGAAATTGTGCGGGGTGGAGGTATGGCCTGAGGTATTGGGGCCGATAACCCTTACCCTGGTTTCTCGTATAGCACGGAGAAGATCCTCTTGGAGAGACTGACCGTCGCTATCCACCTCTGCAAACCCTCCAGCGGCGAGCACAATGGCCTTGATTCCCTGAGCCGCGCACTCCCGTATTGCCAGGGGATTCAGGTGGGCAGGGAGGATGATGATTGCCAGATCGATACCCCTGGGGAGTTCCTGGATCGAAGGATATACCTTTATTCCCAGTATTTCACCGCCCCTGGGATTTACCAGATAGAGTTTGCCCGAATATCCGTTGGCAATGATATTTTTAATGACATCATTTCCTGGCTTGTGAGGCGTTGCCGATGCCCCGATGACAACCACACTTTGTGGCTCAAAAAACCTATCTAATTGATTCATCAAAGCCTCTCTCCTGATTCAGCCCTAGATTGAGACAACCTGGATATCATTGAATGCTATTAGTTCTTGATGGCTGGAGCGCAATGTGTGAAATGAGTCATTAGAAATCGTATATAGGACAGGGAACCATAGAATAAAGCCGCTAACATGTCAAACGGAATGGCTTTCTGGTGGGCGAGAGAAATGAGAAGAAGAAGGTGCTGTTTATTTGCACACACAATTCGGTTCGATCTCAGATGGCGGAGGGTTTTTTGAACACCCTTTACCCCAATCGTTACAAGGCCTATAGCGCGGGAACAGAGCCATCTACTGTGAACCCTTTGGCAGTTCAGGTCATGGAGGATAGGGACATAAAAAATAGAGAAGTAATAAAGCGGTGTCTGTATAGAGTGAAGTCCGTTGGATAGGCATTTCCAACAGTAACCTTGATCAGTTCCGCAGTTTGAAGACCGATTAGAAGATTATACTTTCTCTTGATGTGCTGCAGGATGGCGTCATCCATCTTATCGCCGCCCACCCTTACTGAATGTGAATAAACAGCTCCTGCCAGGGAGATAACAGCTACCTCTGTGGTTCCTGCCCCTATATCAACTACCATATTGCTCGTG
>QMLW01000336.1 GCA_003646935.1 Deltaproteobacteria bacterium | reverse complement strand
TCTCTTGTCTGCAATTTCTCCTTGGGAATTCAGTAAGCTTCTTGAAATTGATAAAATAATACAGGATTTTAACAAACCTCACCATTAAGAAATAAGAGAGAGGAAAAAAAGGATGCCCAGGCCGGCAAGGTTAAATGCCCGCCCGTCTCGCCCGTCCGCCTCTCTCTTCTCGGCAGGAGGACAGGCCTGAGACTCACAATGGCCGACGAGCATCTGGTACGCTTCAGTATGCACTCGTCAGGGGGATTGAGAAGAGAAGGAGGATTGAGGAGGCCTTCATATTCTATAAGATACTACTCTCAGGACGTTGGATTTGTGCTGTCGCTAAAAGGCTCGATGGCGAGGGCTTTCTTGTGACAGCTTACCCAACTAGTGCAGTAATGGAAGGAGCATATTTATGGCCCAAGTAAAACTCTATTATGACAAGGAAGGTAATACCCTTACCGTGTAGTTCTCAGATCCAAAAGAAGAATATGTGTGTGAAGAGACTGGTGAGGAAGTAGTGTTGATGAAAGACAAATCAGGCCGAGTGATTGGTATCGAAAAGCTGAACTACTGCCTTTCAGAAGCAGAGAAACTACACGTTGCTTTTGAGACAGTGGCGGCTTAACGATGCTAAAGCTTCCTAATCGGGTAAGGGAGAGTTTTAGGATAAAAAAGATAAGGGGTAGAGCCACGCTAAGTACCTGATATGATTTGGCATGATGGGAAAATCAGGTTTGATATCGTACTTAACACGGCATTTCTAGGCACAAAAGGGTCGATTTAAACAGATGGTTTTGGTCCATGGTGAGAGCAGCGAGCTCCTTATGGTGAGGATTTTGAGCTTAAAAACGGTGATTCAAGGCTCCAAGACACCTAATTTAGGAATATTTTCCCAGACATATTAATATAATCGTTTGGCCCAACCCGAGATTGTGTCATTTAGTCCCTGATAGCCTTTTTGCCAGATCCTCGATGTACGATCTATTCTCAAGTTTCCGTATCCACACTTGCGGAATAGATTCAATCCCTAAATAAGCACCTGAGATAGCGCAGGCCATGGCGCCTAGGGTATCC
This sequence comes from Deltaproteobacteria bacterium, assembly GCA_003646935.1. Classification (GTDB taxonomy): domain Bacteria; phylum Desulfobacterota; class DSM-4660; order Desulfatiglandales; family B25-G16; genus B25-G16. The sequence goes on along the minus strand of QMLW01000336.1, from coordinate 2,262 downwards.
CGGTCTCCTCCATTCAAGATGGCACAGAAGAGACAATCCTCAAAGGATTCAGGGTGGCGAAGAAAGGAGAAGAGGGCAAAGGGCATGGATTCATGTACTGCGACTGTGCGACCCAGTTGTTCGGCCGCAAGGGAAGGAGCGGTGTTTTCGAGAAGTAATTGTTTCACAAGCTTTACCTTTTCCTTTATCTCGTGAGACCTGGCAAAATCTATCAACGTATCTATGAATCCCATAAACGGAAATACATGCCTTGGATCCAGATTCACCGCGAGAGCTACTGCCTTCGCCTGGACCGCGGCACCGTCCATGCCCACTGGGTGAGCATGGGTGACGGAGGCGGAAAGGCATGCCTTCTCGTAGAGATTAGAGGAGTTGTGGAAGAATAACCCCACGGGGACGATCCTCATAGCGGCGCCGTTGCCGAGGGAACCTTCGCCCCCGAAGAGTGACTTGGCAGCGTCCAGATAAGTAATGCCATATCGCTCAACAATGGAGAAGATAGTAGGAGGTCCTGAGGCATAGCCACGCCCGGGCTCACTCAAGAAGTTTTTTCGAAAGGTTTCTCCCAGGTCTTTTTGATCAAGATCACCCTTGGTGAGTATAGACTCCGCAAGGCCGATGGACATGGCGGTGTCGTCCGTGTAGCGGAGCTCATTCAATTGGTCCAATTGGGAACGAAGATCATCCTCGCTGCGATAGCGAAACGCAAGCTCCCCGATCGCATCGCCAAGGGCGCTTCCGATCATGCCGCCCAGATATTTCTCCTTTAGCTCCCACATATCGTTTTATACCCTAGCACACTTATGGGCTACGTCTCCAATTTTTAAAGGGCTGTTGGCCCTAAAACCTGGATGAAGATTCATGAAATATGTTGGCAGAGGTCGAAAAGGAAGATATATTTATTTACGGTACGCATGGAGAATTATCGGGGTCTTTCCTATGGATCTTATCGTGAGGGTAAAAAAGATAAAGGGAACATGCCCGGTGTATAATATTGGGGATTCGATTGTCATACGAGACGGCTATATCCTCGATACCGAACAGAGCGCCGAGGTGTGCATGCACTCATTGGCCTCGCTTTTGCCCTACTACGTGGCCCTCTCGAGGGGAATCCCGCCGGAATCCCTGGGCTTATCAGGGCCCAAGCAGGGCGTGGCGTACCTCCAGTGTCTGGACCCCTGCGAGCTTACCGGTGGCGGAACGGTTATCTTTGAGGTTACCCCGGTGGATGAAGCAATTTCATGATCAATGCGACATCAATAAACCAGACATATCTCTTGTTTAGCACTTTAAAAAGGGTAAATTTTTTATTTAAAATATGGTTCCCTCCGCGTAGACATTCCCGCTTTCAAGCACCCTCCAACGCTTGCCGTATCGCCCGATAACAACGTTTATGACATCGCCCACGTTGAGGAGTTTCGCAAGCTCGCTGCCTATGAGGAGGGGCCCTCTTTGTGTACCATCCTCGTTCTTGAGATAGGCGGAATCCCTCGTGAGCTGAACGATCCGCATATACCCTTCGTCCAATTCTTCCGGCTCTCTCGTATGATTGATTAAAACCACTTTTTCGTAATCATTATTCATCCACGCACCAGGATCAGGGCTGTGAAGCAGGTAGAGCAAATCCCCGGCTTTCTGGAGGCGTTTGACCTCTCTGCTTTTCTCTCGCGGCAAGGCCTCTAGGTAATCATTATAGTGCTCCTCGTCGAAATCGTTATGTTGACAGCACCATTTGATCCACTTACGAAAAACTCCGGGAGCCCTTGCTTGTAGGGTATCGTCCATTACTTTTCTGGGTAGCCACCAGTCAATAAACCCGGAAACCGCACCTCCATAATAGGCATCCCAGTCATTGTGCAGCACGTAATGCCCATCCTCTGTTTCGATAACCGCGGAAGGATCTGAACAAAGGCTTTCTATGAAGAAATACAATACCTCCCCGTAGATCCTCTTGCTCTTCTCAGAGACCTTGATCGTTTTTAGGTACGCGACGGCCGAGCTTGCAATATTGGATGGATGTTTGGATAACTCATATGCCATAATAAGGTCCTCCTTTTCTCGTCTTTTTAATTTCTTGACTATTTGTCCGGTTTCAAGATAATTTTTCATGTCTGTATGGTATTTTCAAACAATCATCACGTGGGCATGGCCATGAATCAAATTTGCAGGAGATATTTTTTACCCAGCATAGATTGAATTTTAGTGTTTGCTCGGAATGTAAGGATTGGCAATGGGACACCTGAAAGGGCTCAAGGAATATTT
>QMLW01000335.1 GCA_003646935.1 Deltaproteobacteria bacterium | reverse complement strand
TGTCAATGAGGGGGACTTTTTTCTTGACATTCTCCTTCCGTTCAATGGTCTCATATACATAATTTTAAGTATCCTATATGAGACCTCCTGGAAGCCAAAAAATCATATCGCGTGCCGGCGCTTGAAAGGGCCCTTGACGTTATAGACTTGCTCGCGTCACGGGATCGAGATCTCCCTTTTTCCGAAATCATGCATGCCCTCAATATCCCAAAGCCGTCTCTAGCCAGGATACTGGGCCTTCTCACCGAGCGAGGGCTCGTAACCAAGACAGACGAGAGGGGTCTCTATAAGCTCGGCATGCAGCTTCTCTATCTGGGGGGCAGGATTGAGAGCAAGTTGCGCCTGAGATCCGTTGCACGGCCCCATATGGAGGAGCTGGCGCTGACCACGGGCAAGACCATTGAGCTTTCCACCCTGGATAGGGACCAGCTTATCCTGATAGATCAGATCGAGGGGAATGAAGGTGTTCGGCTTTTCACCAGGATTGGCTCTGCCTACCCCTATTTCCACGCCATCGGGGCAGGTAAGATCTACCTGGCCCACATGGAACGGAACAAGAGGAAGGAGGTCTTGCGAAAGATCGGCCTTCCGATGGTCACGAAACACACCATAGCGAATGTAGAGCAGTTGGAGAGGGAGCTGTCGGATATTGTGGCGAAGGGCTTCGCCTTTGAGGATCAGGAGCTGCGCGAAGGCGTGAGGAGGGCTGTGGCCCCTATTTATGACTCCCATGGAAAGCTCGCTGGATGTATCGGGATCGCATCGCCTATTTTTAGCTTTACCTATGAGGATAAGGACGATTTGGCCCAAGTGGTAAAAGGGGCGGCCCGGAAGATATCGGCTGACATGGGGGCAGCGACACAGAATAACGGCTAGATATCGCACGAGATTCAATGGGCGGATACCATGGGGAAGCAATTTCATAGCCTGGGCGTGTGACTTATTTGTTTGACATCCCCATCAAGAGGCAATAAGAAGCCTCTTCTTGGGTTCGATGAATAGGAGTGAAGGAGGCATGGTTCATTGAAGAAGTTGTTCTACCCCGAAAGTATAATGGTGGTGGGGGTCTCAGACACACCGACAAATCTGGGCAGGAGAATCGTCGAAAACCTCGAGCGGTTTCACTTCAGTGGCCCGGTCTACCCTGTAGGCAGGGAAGGGGGTAATCTGGATGGGAGGGAGATCTATACCCGGATCGAGGAAGTTGATGCACCCATAGATCTGGTTGTCTTTTTGATACCAGCTCCTTTTATACCGGAAGCCCTCGAGGTCTGTGGCGAGAAAGGGATGCGCTATGCGGTGATCGAGTCAGGAGGGTTTAGCGAGTTTGCCGAGGAGAACAGGCGCCTGGATGAGCGAGTTATGGAGATCGCGAAAAAGTGGGACATTCGGTTCGTGGGGCCGAACTGTATAAGCATCATAAACCTTGAAAACGGCGTGGTCCTCCCCTTTGTTTCCTTGGATCCTGGAGGAATAAAAACTGGCCCTATATCCTTTGTTGGCCAGAGCGGGGGCATTGTAAATGCCACATTACGGCTCTGTTCCAACGAGAACCTGGGCTTGAACAAATTGGTCAGCATGGGGAATAAGCTGGATTTAGACGAAAACGACTATCTTGAGTTTTTAATCTCCGATCAAGGGACAAAGACAATCGGACTCTACCTGGAGAGCGTCTCTGATGGCCGCCGTCTGATGGATTTAGCGGGATCGGCCCGAAAGCCGGTGGTGGTTTTAAAATCGAATACCAATACGGCAAGCAATCAGATTGCCAGATTTCATACTACTGCCCTGGCCGGCGATGATGAGGTCGTATCCTCAGCCTTGCGTCAAGTTGGGATACACAGGGTTCATACCCTCCAGGAGATGATAAGTGCCTTTAAGATATTTAATCTTCCATTGATGAAAGGACCAAACCTTGCAGCTATATCGCGTTCCGGCGGAAGTGCGGTTATGGCAGCTGATGCTGCCCATCGCTATGGCTTTCGGCTGAATCAATTCTCTGATAGTTTTCTAAAATTCGTGAGACAGAAGGCAAGGGCAGGGGTGATAAGGATGACCAACCCCCTTGACTTGGGTGATGTGTTTGACCTCGAGTTCTACAGAGAGATTCTACACAGGGCCTTAAAGGAAAAGGGCGTAGATGGAGTTCTCTTTTCACACGTCTATCTTTCAGGAATCGACGTGATGAGCACGAAACATCTTATCCGTGCTGCAAAGGAGTTTTCTCATCTCTATCAGAAGCCAGTTGCCCTCTGCATGATACCAAATTCCGGTGAATGGTTCATGATGAGAAGGGCTGCTGATTTTCCCATCTTCACAGAACCAGAGGATGCATTAAAGGCCTTGTCCATCTCACACTCCTATTACAAGAATATTACTGACCGTGAACCTCATCCTCGCACTCAATTCGAGCTTCCCACACAGAAGGCTCAAGAGAGTGAAATCAGATCACATAGGGTTCAAGGACCGGGTGAGGTCTTTGAATTATTCCGGCAGTACGAAATCCCGGTTGCAGAGTACCGATTGGCTAAGGATCATGAAGAGGCCTTAGAGGCTGCCGGGCTCATTGGCTATCCGGTTGCGCTAAAGACCGCAGATAGCGACGTGGTGCACAAGACGGAAGCCGGTGGCGTGATGCTCAATATCGGAAATCACGATGAGCTCAATGAGGCCCTTCAGGGCATAAAAGGAGATTCTTTCTTGGTTCAAAAGATGGTAGACGATGGCCATGAGGTGTTTATCGGTGGTAAGCATGATCCGGAGTTTGGACCGGTGATCCTCTTCGGCATGGGCGGAATATTCGTTGAGGCGCTCCATGATGTGGTCATCAGGGTGGCCCCGATTACCGAGAGAGAGGCAGGGGAGATGATTGATGGGGTGAGAGGATCTGCCTTGCTGAAAGGATTTCGAGGAGGCCTAAAGGCGGATCTGGATGCATTGAGAGCATGTCTGGTTCGCGTTTCACGGTTGCTCTATGAGCATAGGGAGGTTCAACAGTTGGACATCAACCCGCTCGTGGTGCGAGGAGAGGGCCAAGGTTGCCAGGTGGTGGACGCGAAGATCTTTTCATAAGTGGAGGGGGTAATGAAGGCCTTTATGGAACCCAAGAGTGTGGCGCTTATCGGGATCAGCCGAAAGAGCGGACCAGGGTCCTTCAATGTCATGGAAAACATGATTACGTATGGCTACAGGGGCAGGATCTTCCCTGTTAATCCCAAGGCGCGGGAGATCCTCGGAAGAAAGGTGTATCCCGCCATCACCTCGGTGAAGGAAGAGGTGGATCTCGCGGTGATCAGCACGCCCAGAGAGAATACGCTGTCCATTAT
>QMLW01000334.1 GCA_003646935.1 Deltaproteobacteria bacterium | reverse complement strand
GGAAGCCCGTCTTCCATCCTTATGGCATCAACCGGGCATACCGAGGCGCATTCACCACAGCCAGTGCAGGCATCCTCATCGGTCTGCCTTATGAAATAGGTGGCCATAAGGGTATCCCATTCCCAGCGCGGAGAGGTGATCCGCCAGTTCTTTGTATATGTCCTTTTTCATCCCTGCCATCCTTTTTTTAGCATTACTTTTCCTCTTCGTGTGATAAAGAAATTAATAAAATCCTAAATTACGACCACAACAGGGCGCTCAGCATGCCTGCGAACATCAGCGCACAACCGATCAACCCCCTGAGGGGGAGGATCTCGCCCAGCACGAGCCATCCCGCCAGGGCGGCAAACACGGCCTCCAGGCTGAGAATGATAGCGGCATGGGTTGGAGGTGCGTGTCGCTGCGCCACCACCTGTAAGGTAAAGGCAATACCCACGGACAGCACCCCGCCATAGAGGATGGGAACGATTGCCCCCCATATGCCCTCGAGGCCAATGGTTTCGATGAGGCCCGCACCTATCAGGCTCAACAATGAGCACACCACGTATTGGGTGCACGCCAGTTTCATCCTGTCCATCCTGGGGGAAAGCCAGCTCAGGGTCAACACGTGGGCTGCCCAAAAAAAGGCACCAAAGAGCTCCCAAAGATCCCCTGGCGCAAACGTCCAGGCCTCGGTCACGCTTAAGAGGTACAGGCCGACAGTGGCCATACAAGCGCCAGCCCATCCTCCCCAGCCCGGCCAGTGCCCCAAGAATAATCCCATGAGGGGAACGATGATCACATACAGCCCGGTAATAAAGCCGGCCTTTCCTGCCGTGGTATACACAAGGCCCACCTGTTGAAGGGTGGCGCCTGAGAACAACATCACGCCGGCGAGGCCGCCTCCCCAAAGCACCAACCACGAGGCTTTCTTCGGATCGCCGCCGGCCTCCCCCAATGGGTGCCGGTCCCCTCTCCTTGCAAAGGGCAGCAAGACCAGGGCGCCTAGGGCAAAACGCACGCCGTTGAAGGTGAGCGGCCCAACGTAGCTCATCCCCACCCGCTGCGCCACAAATGCGCTGCCCCAAATGACGGCAGCGAGCAACAAGAGCGAATCTGATCTATAAACCCCCTTCCTCAACAGCACCCGCCTTTCCTTACCCGAACTGGAACCTGGTCTTCAAGAGCTCCCTTGTGGTCCTGCTTACCGGGAGCTCCTTCAGTTCCTCAGACGATATCCATCGGGCCTCGCTCGCATCAGTGCCCGGGCTTGGAACGCCGCTGAGGTAATCCGCGAGCAGATCAACGATTACATAGTGAAATCGGATGCCTCCCTCATCGTCGCGGTCAATCACATCAAAGAAATAGATGGGGTCCTTTGGGCTGATAATAACTCCTGTTTCCTCTTTCACTTCCCGCTTCGCTGCCTCTTTCAGGGTTTCCCCGAGCTTTACCCGGCCGCCGGGAATGGCCCATAATCCCTTACCGGGATGATTGGCGCGTTTCACCAGAAGAACCGTATCATCCCTGAAAACGATGGCGCCCACCGCTGTTTGGGGACCTACCGGATACTCGCCTTCCGGTCTTTCATCAAATCTGCTCATGTATGCTCCTTGAAAGCAATCACGGCATCAAGGATTACCATAATCCCGAGAGCCCTTCAATCTCCCTCATGATGCTCGAGAGAAATGGGCTCGGAGAAATCGCCGTGTCCGGGTACCGTGCCTCGCCGAAATGGATCCGAACCAGTGTCCGAACACTCCTCTTTGCGTAATGAATCCCCCACGGGAATAAAGGGGAGTGAAAATCGGGAGAAGACGAACCTCACCATACCCACCCGGCACGGGCCCATTTCATTCATGTAGTACGTCCCCTCGGGAAACACGACAGCCCCTTCCCCCTCTCGCAGGTATTCTTCCAGAGCACGGAGGGACTCCCTGGTCATTAACGGCCGCCGCCTGTTCAAGGGAATGCCTCCCACCGACCTCATAAACCAGTTTCGTATAGGTTTATGGAACAGGTCATCTCTGGCAATATAGTACAGAGGTCTGGGCACAGCCAGGCTTATGAGCGGGATATCCACCCATCGCTGGTGCTTCGGCAACAGAACAAAGGCACCCCTTGAAGGCAGGTGTTCCGTCCCCCGTGTCACCAACCGAAAGAAGGGCGCCAGCGCTATCCTCGCTGTGAACCTCGTGGTCCAGAAAACCCAGTTCCTTCTCATAACCATCGCAGCCTGAGCAATGAACCTATTGCCCGCAATCCCCTCGCTGCCAAGCGCCATTCTTCGTTACATAAAGCTTTACGGGTGGCAACGAGAATCGCGGGGCATCGAGCGCCGTATTATAGCACCTTCCGAGCGTTTGTCATTATCTGTCTTCATAAGAGAGGATCTAGAATGTTATCCACGGATTCATGTCAGGATTGTACTATGGATGTAGGATGAAATTCGAACAGGCTAGAGGCGAAAGGCACAGGGCATAAGGCTGGGTGCGGGAAAATAGGGGCTTCCTTATTGGGGAACGCTCATTGACGGTTACAGCACACGGCTGTGAAGATCATGAAGCTCAGGAAAACCCGCTTGGAGAAGGGGAGCAGGCCGATGACCCTGTGCCGCTTGAGCCACACGAAAATGCGGACATAAGCCTGGAGGTGTCATCCTCTCCGCAGGAGGGGCAGATCACGGTATCCTCCTCGCTGGAGGAGAGAACCAACTGCTCAAAGGTGTTGTCACACCTGTTACATCTAAATTCATATATGGGCATCTTTCCTCTCCGCAGTATCAGTGCTCACAGGCTCATCTGAGCCAAACAACATCCGTTGTCCATCAATGATTACGACATATAGTAAGGCTTTTTCGAGGATATGCAAGCCCGGGGTTTAAATTTTTCGAATATCAATGAAACAGAAATGAATAGGTTCGGTGGGTCGAGTCTCTGAGATCTCTGAAAAAATTGACTCCATAGGAAATATATCAAGGCAAAGCAGGGTTCGCTGGTGACTACCTTGAATTACCTTCTCTTCGTATCCTGATTCTCTTTCTTGAAACCTGGCCTAGTGATCGGTGACCCCCTTTATGATTGCAACCAGCCTTTTAACAAGCGATGCCCTCTCTCTAATGATGAGGCTATTGGTGGGCTTATAGGCCACCACCGTGCCCTCCTTAGATAGGAGCGGCCGAAGGATGGAGGCAAGATACTCGGCATCAGCGTGATCGAGGTGTATGACCTTGATAACGATTGGATCTCCCGGCGGTCGCGGCTCTTGAGCGGAGGAATTGTGGGGAAAAATCCATACCATACATAGGAAGATGAACAACCCCAACAATCCAATCAGCCTGGTCATACAGCTCACGGCGTCCT
>QMLW01000333.1 GCA_003646935.1 Deltaproteobacteria bacterium | reverse complement strand
TATAGGCAACGGCGAACATGGCGCCCGGGAGAATAGGAGACCCGTATGATACCAGGTTTGCGCCTGAGGCGATAATACCGTCAAGGGTCACATCGTCTGGGTCAACTGAGAGACCGCCGGTGACGAGAATAACCTCACAGCCCTCTCCTGCCGCCTCCTGTATTGCCTTTGCCATGATCTCTTTGTCGTCAGGACAGACCCGGTGGAAGATGATGGTTCCGTCGAGCTGCCTCACCTTTGGAGAGAGAATCTCTAGGGAGCTGTCTTTCACCCTGCCAGAGAAGACCTCCTGCCCTGTGACTATCACGCCAATATGTACCTTTGTAAAGGGGAGAAGGCTTAGAAGAGGGCCTTTATCCCTGATTTCATCTACGATGGGCCAAAACTCGGATTCCTGGAGGGCAACTGGTATTATCCTGGTGGCAGCAACTGCCGATCCCTGGAAGCATACGGTGTTCCGATGCATGGTGGAGCAGATGATGCTTTTCGACCGATTGATAAAGGCGAGGAGGTCGAGGTTGATCTTGAGAAGCCCCTTGATCGCGGCCCTTATGGTAAACTTGCCCTCGCTCGGGCCCTCGAGGCGAAAGTGCTCCTCTTGAAAGGCCTTGGCCAGGATTTCGGCCGCATCGTCCTCATGGATATAGCCCACCTCCGGGTCAAGAACATAGACGTGGTTCTTTCCCATATCCCTCAACAGGGGTAGATCATCCTCTGTCACCACGTGACCTTTCTTAAAGGCCGGCCCCTTAGATTCACCTGGAACTATCCTTGTGATGTCATGAGCAATGGGCTTTCCAACTGCCTCCTCTATTGAAAGCTTAATCATGATTCAACACCTGATGTAACTATTCCGGTAGATAGGTTGTAGGCTGAAGGCTGTTAGGAAGTAATGGGGAGAGAGCATTTTGAAACCGTGTTTGGTGAAAGAAGCTTCTGCTTCTTCAACAAAGTGCGGTTATAGTGCTCTTTTGCACACTTTAAGCCTTCAGTCTAAACAGCTTCAGGCTGACCACGTGAGTAGTCACTACCTGCTTAGACCTCTATGCGTGACCAATATACATGCATTAATCCGAATGTCATTCTGTATTGGTTGCCCTAATAACTCAACCAAGCCTTGCCAACCGTTCCAAATCCCGGGGGGTATCAACATCCCATGTAACGGAATCATCGTGCCAGGGAACCCTTGTTACCCGTTCCGGGTAGTTCTTAATTAGAACTCTCAGGCCTGCATCTCCCTCAATGCGGGCGATATCTTCTTTAAAGGCAGCCATATCAAAGATCACGGGATGCCCGGTGGTATCATTGAAAACAGGGACGAGAATTTCAATTTTTTCCTCCACATACCTATGTATGAGAAAGTCGATCGTCCCTGTTGTGAGGAGGGGCAGGTCTGAAAGGGAAATCAAAATCCCATTTGCCTGCTCTTTATCCCTGAGGCAGCTAAGCCCTTTGTGGATGGAGGAGGACATCCCCTTTTGGGAGTCCTCATTGACGACAATTCGTCCCCTACCCCAGCGGCTGGAGAAGGAATGCCACCCGTTGCGTCTCTTTTCAATACGCAATGTTGAGGTCGAGAACGCGGCGCCCTCCCCAATAATCCTCCAGAGGCTTGGAGATGCTACCAGTATGAGCGGGGAGATAGAGCTGAGCAGATGGACCTTGAGCGCCCTCTCTATGAGCACCTCACCCGATGGAAGTCGCGTGATTAGTTTCTCGGAGCCGAAACGCTCCGAGCCTCCCGCTGCCAGAAGAATACCGGGAATAGACCGCATCTATGTCCCCTTCAGATGTCTTAGCGGAAGTATGAAGAAGACATCACTGCCCGCTTTCAGGTTCTCGGCCACGAAATCCTCCTTTCGCATTTTGGCAAGAACATGCCATGATCCGGTCCTGATTGTAATGGTAACGACAGAATCATGACAAATCTCTTCCACTATGGTTCCGCTGAATCTATTGATCGATGGACCAGGGGGCTCGTGCCTGCTCACATAGATTTCCTCGGGGGAGATTGAGATCTTATCGAGGTTTTTATGCTCCCACACCATGATAATGGATAATCCTCCGCAATTTGCCTCCACAAGTCCGTTTCCCAGGGCCTTATGGCTGTCACAGGTAAAGATGTTGGGAGATCCAAGAAACTCAGCGACCTTACGCCCGTTAGGGCTGAAGAAAATCTCGCGCGGTGTAGCTACCTGTTCCAAACTACCCGACGCCATAACAGCGAGCCGGTCACCCACCTCTTCAGCCTCCTTAAAATCATGGGTAACAAAAATGGTGGTTAGTCCGAGTGTCTTAACGATCCTCTTAAACTCGAGCCTCAGATATTTTCGGGTCTTAATGTCCAGGCTATTGAAAGGCTCATCCAAAAGGAGCACGCGGGGAGCCGCAGCAAGAGACCGTGCCAGGGCCACCCGTTGCCTCTCGCCTCCGCTAAGATCTTTCGGGTATCTTTCCAGAAGATGACCGACCTGAAGCAAACTGCACATTTGGGTTAATCGGGCCTGAATTACATCGCTGCCGCACTTCGTAGCCGACAAACCGTAGATGATGTTACGCCTCACATCGAGGTGGGGGAAAAGCGCCAGGCCTTGAAATAGATAACCGATTCCCCTTCTGCTAACCGGGATTTTATCTATTGGTTCATCATCAAAGAGTATTGATCCTTCATAGGGAATCAAACCGGAGATAATATTTAGCAGGGTTGTCTTGCCAGCGCCTGTAGGTCCCAGAAGAACCAAAAGCTCGCCACTCAATATCTTTAAGCTTATAGCTCGACATATAAAATTGCTAATGTTCCTGAGATCTATAGTCGGCATATTATCGCCATTTGCCAGTTAATCTGTGCTCCATATAGAGAAAGAACTTTTCAAAAAAGAGGCACATACCCGCCAGGACTATCAAACATACTATGACAATATCTATACGGATTAAACTTTCAGCTTTCATAAGCAAAGCCCCAATACCGGTGGGAATAGCTACCATTTCAGCGGCTATTATGGTCCGCCATGCCATTCCAGCTTCCAGTCTCAAACCGGTAAATATGCTCGGAAGGGCGAGAGGCAAGGCTATTGTAGTCAAGATATTTCTTTCAGATGCCCCTAAGGTCTTTGCAGCCTTGATAAGATTTCTATCTACAGTTTTGATACCGGTGACGGTGTTGTAAAGCACCGGGAAGAATGAACAGATAAATATTATTATGATCGGAAGCATCTCACTTATCCCAAACCACAGCATAAGAATGGGCAGCCAACCCAGGGCAGGAATAGGGTAGAGCAAACTAATTATAGGATGAAGTGTTTTATCTATATTTTCCTTATAACCCATAAAGGTCCCCATTAC
>QMLW01000332.1 GCA_003646935.1 Deltaproteobacteria bacterium | reverse complement strand
TGGCCATCCCCATATCACCCATCTATACGCACGTTGACCTTGAATATATGGCAAATGACAGCGGGGCCGAGACGATCTTCTGTCTTGACACCAACTTCAACTATGTGGCCCACGTGCTTCCGGAAACGGGACTGAAGCGTGTGATCACCACCAATATGGCCGAACCCCTGTCCTGGTGGAAAAGGCTCGTTGGGATAGGATTCAACAAGATCCCAAGGGGAGCATACGCCTCCGGTAAGAATATCTTCTCCTTCAAGAAATTGTTGGAAGACGGTCAGGCTTCCTCCCTACGGCCTTTCGTGGCGGAGGCCGAGGAGATGTTTGAAATGCTTTACACCGGAGGCACTACAGGGCTCCCCAAGGGGGTACCCTTCTCGAACATCACGTTTCTTGAGAGTGTGGCCGAGCAAAGGGCAATGAGCGAATCCTATATACCAAAAGGCAAGGATATCGTGGTCCAGGGAGGCCCGCTCTTTCACATCCTCGGTCAGGCAGTGGGGTTGGGGGCCCTGCTTTCCGGGGATTGCCTCATCCTGCTTCCCAGGGTGAACCTGGATGGTTTGTTCGATCATATCGAACGGTACCACGTGCTCACGTTCTTCGGCGTACCGGCCCTGTATCGCATGATCCTCGAACATGACAGGATTGACTACTACGATCTAGACTCCCTCAAGTACTGCTTCTGTGGTGGCGATGTCCTGCCCGTGGAGGTAGCTGATAGGTGGCTCAAGAAGTTCGGCAAACCCATCTATCAAGGTTATGGTGCCACGGAGACCTGTGGACGGGTCTCGCTTACCTCCATGGGTGAAGATGCACCGGCCGGCAGTGCAGGGAGAATTACGCCGCTCCAACAGGTCATCCTTATCGATCCCGACACCCTGGAAATAGTTCCAGCTGGCCAACCAGGGGAGCTGCTCGTCTTCTCAGAGCATATGGTTCGGGAATACTGGAATAAGCCCGAGGAAACAGCCGAATGTTTCATCAACATGGAAGGCAAACTCTGGTATAGGACGAGGGATATCGTTCGAATCGATGACCATGGATGGCTTTTCTACCTGGATAGGTCCGTGGACACCATCAAGCACAAGGGCTATCGCGTTGCAGCCTCGGAGATAGAGGCGGTACTCCAGGAACATCACGCGGTGATCGCCGCGTGCATCGTGGGCGTGCCGGACGAAACGGTTGGCGAGAGGATAAAGGCCTTTGTGGTGCTCAAAAAGGACATCAAGGGCGTGAGCTCCTATGAGCTCATCAGGTGGTGCCGGGAGAGGCTTGCACCCTATAAGGTGCCCCAGTACATCGAGGTTCGTGACATGCTGCCCAAATCCAAGGTGGGAAAGCTATTACGGCGTGAGCTGAGGGCAGAGGAGCGCAAGAAGCTGGAAGAAGCGTGAGCTCATCAGAGACTTACCTCGCCATAAATCAATAAAACCCACCGTTCTTGGCCCTTATACCGTAAACACCCTAACTAACGGATTCGGCTCATGCTTTCAACGTTTACCGCCCTTTATTGGGCAAAGATTCTTATGAGGAGCCAAAAAGGGAAATTCACCATTTGACGCAGGCCGGTGGACACATCCAATATCCTCCTCCGCACCTCGGAGACGAACTCCTTGGACTACAGCTCTATTTTCCTTCTCCTCTCTTTGCTCTGGAGCAGGTATATGCGAAGGGCTATGATCAAGATCGGGACACCGAGAAACACTGCATCATCGAGCCTTGTGGGCGAAAAATCGGGCATGAAGTAGTAGGTAATCCCCCCGAGCATGAGGCTCACTCGGAGTGATCTCGCATATCCCATAAAGGTGAAGACCCTGAACAGGGCCATAAAGCACAGGAACCAGAAGCACAATAAGAGCAGGTCCGCAACCAGGCGGTACCGCGGGGGAATCAGCTCGGAGATGACCCTGATTACCCTCTCGTAGATGGACTTCTCCTTCTTGAACCGAATTTGTATGACCTCCCCTATGGTGATCTTCTCATCCAGATAGGTGCCGGCTGGGATCAGGAAGTCAAGGGTAAACCCCGATTCACTTTGGTGGAGCGCATCGTTGGTAGCCCTGAATGGAAGCTTGAGGATGCGCCGGGCAGTGAGATATCCGCCCAGACAGAGAGAGGCAAGGAGAACAAGCAGTAATATTTGAAGCGTAAACCTGCGCATTGCGTGAATTCAATCTCAAGATGGCATCTAAAGGGCAATTGACTCATTCATGTGCGCTTTCTTGCGCATTGCCGCGATGATTTGCCCTGCTTCAGTACAAGCTCCTTGATTCAGTTTGCTAAGCCACCGTTTCCTCCTGAAATAGAGCACCATGGTGAAGGAGATGAGGCCCATCAAGATCAAGGCTGCGGCGCAGCCCCAATGCCACTCCAGCTCCGGAGTTTACTTGAAATTCATGCCGGAGATGCCCGCTATAAAGGTCAGCGGTATGAAGATGGTGGCAATGATGGTGAGCACCTTCATCACCTCGTTCATCCTGTTGCTCAGGCTGGAGAGATACACATCAGCGCTGCCGGACCCATATCGGGAAATGGTTTCGATACCCATCTCATCGATTACATGGAGAAGCACGATCTCTTTTGTCCCTGCTTCCTTTAACTGCGCAAGATAATCCAGGGCCTTCTTTGACACGTCCGAAAAATCAGTTGCATTCAGAATCTTCTCAAACATCTTCAGCCTCCATTTTTGATATTCATTTCACGATCCAGGCCCACGTCGGCTTTTTCTCGGCAAGGTGCCTCAGGCGAAGTCAGCTCACGGCCATAAGCGCTGTTTCAGAGCCGGAAGAAAGGGAGGAAAAACCAATGAGCACCACCAATAGTACAAACATGTATATGAGATGGGCTGGTTCCATAACCTGTGTTCCCATGAAAAGGATCCTCAAGCAGGAATGAAGAGGTCCTTACCGGAAGCTGCAAGGACCTCTTCATTTTACTGATTTTTTTTCTTGCCGGTCATCTTCGCAACAATGAATCCAATCACAACGCCGATTGCCATGGTGAGTGGTATCAGTATGATTTGAGACATACCTACTTTCCAAAAAAAGAGTCGTAAGGTGACGGGCTGGATATTCTGGATGAGTATGATACAAAATAGGGCAATCAAGACTAACACTACGATAAGTTTCGGTCTCATCATCAATCCCCTCTCTCAGTCTTTTCCCCTTCTTCCTTTACTTCCTCCTTTACCTTTTTCCTGAGTACCATGTTTACCCGCTAAAGGCATCTTACCCTTCTGCGGAGTAGAAGTCATCTGAAAATCCCCATAATCCTATCAATGATAATCATGGCGGTCAGAAGAGGGGTTGGTATTTCATCTTTCTCTTCTCCAGTTCGGATATCA
>QMLW01000331.1 GCA_003646935.1 Deltaproteobacteria bacterium | reverse complement strand
CGCAATTGGGCGAAAACCGATGGTATGCCAAAGTCCTCAGGGCTCGCATCCTTGCTCCGATGCCACTCATCAAGACAGGCCAAAACCTGTTCAAATTGTCCCTTTTTATCCTTCATCTCCCTGAGTCTGTGGTAGTAAGGAAGCAGAAATTCATCCTTTATATAGGCGCAGTATTCGGTAAATACCTGTGCCTGCCAATTCGGTTTTTTAATGAGGTGATCCCGTGTTTCGAGTATTCTTTTGAATGTCACGGGGTGTTCTATGGCCTGCCTGACGCCATCGAGAAGGGAAGTCCTGTTTCCGAAGATCCTTACGAGCTCGGTCAGATCATCGCCTGATTCCTGGGCCAGGGCCGAGATCGCGGCCTGAATGGCATCGAGCATGATCTCCCGCTGGGCTAATCCCTGGACGATCATAAATCCCGGATCAACACCAGCCTCTACCGGGTACTGGCGCAACAGGTGTGAGCAAAAGGAGTGTATGGTGCCTATCCTGTTTTTAGAAAAGTTGTCCAAGCCCTCCTTGAGCCTTGTCGCAAGGGCGCTGCTCTGCCCCTCTACCCGCCTCAGCTCATGGTATATCCTGGTGAGCTCAACGTATATTCGAGCCTTCATCTCCTCAGCCGCCTTTTCGGTGAAGGTTATGGCCACGATCTGTCCGATGCCCACCTCATCATCTGCGAGCAGGATATGGCAGAACCGCTCGGTTAGAACCCTCGTCTTGCCCGCTCCAGGGCCGGCGGTAACCACCATGTTCCTGTTGCAATCAAGGGCGCAGCATTGCTCGAATGTCAGATCATCCCGCATCTCTTCTCACCAAAATCCCGCATCTATCCCCGCACGCCACTGAGTGCACTCTCTTTTGACTTGGCATCTTACAATATCGTTTATGTGGGAGATCACATCAAGTTCAATTCCCGTCATTGCGAGTGAAACGAAGCAATCTAGCCTTTTATTTTTAGATTGCCACGCACCCTTCGGGTTCTCGCAATGACAATCCAACAAAAGGCTTCTACAGACAATTTATCACTTTGGTTCTTACTATATATAAAAACAGCCAGCAAGGTGAATACAATCGATGAAGCAAATAGTATATAGACATATCGAGCGATGTCTTTGGATTGGTTAACCTCATAGATTCTTGCCAGCCCTCTGGACAAAAAGATGGTTTCCTGGTATCTGGAGGATGCAAAAGCCATGGAATGTTGAGGGTGCTCAATGGCATACAAGGCTGTTATCTTCGATCTCGATGGGACGCTGCTCAACACCCTGGATGACCTCGGTAACGCGGTGAACCGGGTGCTTGCGGAGAGGGGGTTTTCCGCCCACGCGATCGACGAATATCGATCGTTTATCGGCAATGGGGTAGAGAAACTCATCAACCGCGCACTTCCTGAGCAAAACCGCAATGAAGACACCGTTCGCGCCTGCCTCGAGGCATTTAGAGAGGACTATCATAAGAACTGGAATGTGAACACACGGCCATACGAGGGCATCCCTGAGCTGCTGGATGCCTTGAAAGAGCGGGGGCTGAAAGTAGCGGTTCTCTCAAACAAACCCGATGATACCACGAATCTATGCGTGGCTGAACTGCTGCCGAAGTGGCGATTTGATGTGGTTCTCGGCCATCGCGACGGGACCCCTCACAAGCCGGACCCGGCGGGTGCTCTTGAAATCGCTCAGCGCCTCGACATCCCTCCAGCGGAGTTCCTCTACCTCGGCGACAGCGGCGTTGACATGGAAACAGCCATAGCGGCACGCATGTTCCCCGTAGGGGTGCTCTGGGGGTTCCGAGAGGCAGACGAGCTAGAGGAAAGCGGCGCTCAGGCCCTGATCTCACATCCCCTGGAAGTCCTGGAAGTCCTCTAGATCCCAAGCTCTGCCTTTATTCATTCAATATCTCATAAAATCGCGAAGCGATTTTATGTCTTAATTTGATATTGACAAAGATGTAATTTCTCAGTAATTCCGGGTAATGTTATTGGATTTCGGCCTTCGCCGGAATGACGATTCGAAAGAAGCCTTTGGTTTTAAAGGTCATTCCGGCGAAGGCCGAAATCTAGGTTTGACTAATTGTAAGGCAAATACCCGAATTATTTTAGATGTTACATACAAATCCCACAATTTATCAATTCACGAGGGAATTTTATGTAACTGTCATTTTAACTTGCCGGGAGGTGCAAATGCGTGACATAAAAATCAAAAGCCTTTTTGATCTAATCTGCTCCAAGAAACACCTGTTGTTGGCCTTAATAGTTCTTCTCAATTTTTTTACCCCAACTATAGCGACCTGCCAAAATGACACCGGCCTGACGATCGTGGGCTCGATTGAAACGCCCGATGATGCCAAAAGTGTGTATGTGAGCGGGAATTACGCATACGTGGCTGCTGACGACAGCGGGCTTCAGGTGATCGACATCATCAACCCTGAAAGCCCCGAGATCGTGGGCTCTTTAGAGATGCAGAACTCCGGCCGAGCCTGGTTCGTACAGGTCAGCGATGGCTATGCGTACGTGTTGAGTGATCTTGGTGATTTTCAAAATCCAATCCTATCCCTTGAGGTAATCGACATCAGCGATCCGGAAAACCCTGCCGGCGTCGGCTACTTCGGCACGCAGGGATCGCTGCGAGATCTGTACGTGAGCGGTGATTACGCCTACGTCGTTTGGGAGGGAACCAATCCTATAGGTCAACAGCAAGGAGGGCTTAAGATTATAGATATCAGCAATCCTGAAGATCCGGCAAAGGCCAGCTATACCGGCACCGGCATGGGCGCACAAGGCGTATATGTGAGCGGGAATTATGCCTATGTGGCTGATGGCGGGTGGAGCGGCCTTCTGATATTCGATGTGAGTAACCCTGAAAATCCAAATAACATCGGCACTCTCGATATTGAGTATGCCACAAAGGTTTACGCCAGCGGGAATTACGCATACGTTGCCGGTGCAGGCGATCTCCAGGTGATAGAGGTATCCGACCCGCAAAATCCCCAAACAGCCGGCTCCGTGGAACGGTCACCAGGGGCTCAGGGCATGTATGTAACGGGATCATATGCATATATTGCCGCATATGAGAATGGTATCGATGTAATCAACATAACCGACTCCCAAAACCCCACCCTGATCACCACAGTGGACACCCCTGGGAAGGCAAGGGATATCTTTGTTTCCGGCTCCCATGCTTATGTGGCCGACAACGAGGGCGGGCTTCAGATCATCGATCTGAGCAATCTCAGCACCGTACCCGATGGCGGCGATGGTTCTGATCAAACAGTTAATGGGGATAGCACCGGCACCGAACCAGAAGTTGATGAGGGAGTCTGTTTCGTTGAATCTTCGATTGAGGGCTCCTTAACCT
>QMLW01000330.1 GCA_003646935.1 Deltaproteobacteria bacterium | reverse complement strand
GCCATCTCTATAACTCTATCTCTCGCGAGCGGAGGTAGAGCAAAGAAAATAATCGCTCAGGGGCTTCATACTAAGCCCTTTCTGAATACGGAGGGCGAAAACGCTCGAAGAACGGCTTTCATGGGATTGCCTTTTATGTTAAAGAATACCAATCCAGGTCCTCGGATGGCATGGTATCCAAGCGCTTTCAGGAACCTATGAGCCTTGTTACTATATCAAAATTATCACTTTCCTTTCTGGGCAGAGAGCTTTTTCATGAGATCGGGGTCCAGGTGGAACCCGGAAGCAGGATCGGGCTCGTCGGACCCAACGGATCGGGCAAGACGACCCTGCTAAAACTCATGGCAGGTGAAATCTCCCCAGACAAGGGGGAGATCACCAGGACAAAAGGCGCGAGAATCGGGTATCTGCCGCAGGATGTTCGCACCGCGCTATCAGGAACGCTCCTGCAGTCGGTGCTGGACTCCGTGCCAGGCAGGATTGGGCTCAGAGAAGAGATCACCAGGGCTGAGGAGGCCCTGTCGAAAGGCCAGGGCAAAGGCGATCAACTGAAATTGGCCGAGCACCTTGCCACGCTCCACCAGGAGATGATCGACCTGGATGTGCGGTTTCCGCCCCATGATGCAGAGCGAATCCTCTCCGGTTTGGGTTTCAAGGAGGATGACTTCGCCGTGTCCATTTCACAGTTAAGTGAAGGATGGAAGATGAGGGCGGCCCTTGCAAGTCTTCTCTACCAACGGCCCGACCTGCTTCTGCTCGATGAGCCCACCAATCATCTCGATATCCCCTCTGTACACTGGTTGGAACAGTTCCTCCAGGCCTATAAAGGCGCCATGGTTTTGGTATCCCACGATAAGGATCTTCTGAACAGACAGATCAGCCGTATTATCAGCATAGAACAAGATGGCATGAAGACCTACCGGGGCAACTACGATTCCTTTCTCACGTCCAGGGAGGAGGAGAGGAAAATCCTCGAGGCCCAGGCCAAGCACCAGGAGCAGAGGGTACGGGAGGCCGAGAGGTTCATTGATAGGTTTCGGGCCAAGGCCTCAAAGGCTAGGCAGGCACAGAGCAAGATAAAATTGCTCAAGAAGATGGAGCTCGTGGAATCCTATCGTCCCCAGAAGAAGGTCCACTTCTCCTTTCCCCCTGTTGACAGGAGCGGGAGGCAGGTGGTGGCGATGAGGGGTGTTGCAAAGGGCTTCAATGACAAAGGGCTCTATAACAACCTCAACCTCACCGTGTTGCGGGAAGAGAGGATCGCGATCATCGGGCCAAACGGCTCCGGCAAGACCACGTTATTGCGGATGATAGCAGGCGAGCTTAATCCTGATCGCGGCGAGATCAGGCTAGGCCACAAGGTAAGTACGAGCTACTTCGCTCAGCATCACCTCGATATGCTGGATCCGGCAAAGACCATCGTAGAGGAGGTCTCAACGAGCGTATCCAACGACACCATAGGGGCTGTGAGGAACATCTGCGGTGCGTTTCTCTTCTCCGGCGATGAGGTGGATAAACCGATTGGGGTACTGTCCGGCGGTGAAAAGGCACGGGTATCGATCGCCAAGCTGCTGGTAAAACCGGGAAACCTCATGCTGATGGATGAGCCCACAAACCACCTCGATCTTATCTCCTCGGAGATCCTGATCGATGCCCTCGCTACCTACCACGGCACCATGGTGTTTGTCTCTCACAACCAATCCTTTGTCAACAGGCTGGCCACCAAGATATGGGATATACGAGGGGGAGAGGTAGAAGAATATCCAGGCAGCCTCTATGAGTACTACGATCACCTCGACCGAATCTCTGCCTCCTCGGCATCGTCCTATGACGACCAACCGGACCGCACACCACAGGGCAGCCAGGCCAAAGGGGACAGAAAGGCCCAAAGGAGGGAGCAGGCGGAAAAAAGGAAAAGGATTCGAGCTGCACTCAAGCCCATTGAGGACAGGCTTATGGGCCTTGAGAGGAGGATTACCGAGCTTGAGAAGAGGCAGAAGGAGCTGGAGGCGATCCTCTCGGACCCGGAGATCTTTGCTGACAGTAATCGAGGTGTCTCCTACATGAATGAGTATCGGGAAGTAAGGGAGAAGCTGAACGAGCTGATGGGCAGGTGGGAGTATGGCCAGGGCGAGCTGGAAGCCGCAAAGCGAGACCTGGGGATCTAAAGGATTTACAATTGACGGTTTGCGATTGACGATTGAAAACCGATTAAAACCCAAGACAATGGCGATCAAAGAGACCAGAACATTTTCTTGAAAACTATAGCGTTTCTCGGGTTTATTGAGTTTGTTGGGTTCTCTTCTTATTTTAGACACCTTAACTCACGTTAGCCACTTTTATTCCTTCATCCCCTTTCGTCCTTTCGCCTTTTCTTTCTCAGCTCCCCCGCTTTCAGCTTTCTCTTTACCCCTTCTCCCTGTCAAGCGCGTCTCTGAATTTCCCCTGCTGGCGAATAAGGTAGTCCCTGTTTTCGGTCGCCTTATCCAGGGCCTCCCTGATGATGGTCAGCGCCTGATCGTACAGCCCGTTGGCGTAGTACGCCTCGGCCAGGGTATCGAGAAAGGTGGGCGATGCCTCTATCTCCACGGCCCTCTTTGCCAGATCCAGCGCCCTCGGATAATCGAGAAGGCCGGGATCTTCTGCCGTGGCCAAGATCCACGCTAGGTTATTGAGAGCCATGCCGTCAGTGGGATTGAGCCTGATGATATTTTCATACGCCCATGTGGCCTTGGCGAGGTTTTCTCTTCTGTGATAGATGTGTGCGAGGGCCTTGTAGATATCGGCATTTTCGGGGGACTCGGCCAGTCTTCTGTTGAGCACGCGCGTCAGGGCCTTGTCCTCAATGCTGCTCTTGACAGGACCCACGTTAAGGGCAAAGCCCAGAGATATCATAAGCGCTAAGAAAACGATCAGGGAGATGGCGAGACGCCGTGAGTGCCGTTTTATCACCTTCGGGTCCCGTGCTGATCTCCACAAGTACTCCACTCTCTCAGCGATGCTGAAGTGGTGCCATGAGGGTTGATGGCGGCTCATGCCGCTCGCGGTGGCGATCTTCTCCAGTGACATAATGGTGGGTGTGGCCTCGCCGACCAGTTTCACGGAATAGAGATCGGCCTGGCGCTCGAAGTTCCTCATGAAAAAGCCCATGATGTATCGGAAATACAAGATGACGCTCAGGATAATCGGCACGGACAACACCAGGTAAAAGAGACTCACGTGGATCTCCTTTTGGCTGCTCAAGAGGCCAAACAACCACGGCTGCAGTGCCATCAGGGAGAACGATATATCGAAGAGGCCAAAGGAAATGGCCATGTACCCGAGCACAAATAGGATGTAGAAGAGCAGATGCTTGTATCGTATGTGGCCCATTTCGT
>QMLW01000329.1 GCA_003646935.1 Deltaproteobacteria bacterium | reverse complement strand
GTGTTTCACTTGGTCACGCGGGAGCAAGGGCTGATCGTCCAAAAGCAAAACCCCAAGGGGATAGCCGGCATTGAGGATCTCACACGGGATGACGTGGTCTTTATAAACCGACAACTGGGATCCGGCACCAGGATACTACTTGACTATAAATTGGGTGAGCTTGGAATTGATCCATCGAGGATCACCGGTTACGAGGACGAGGAATATACCCACATGAACGTGGCGGTTGCCGTCCTCAGCGGGCTGGCGGATGCCGGATTGGGGATCCTGGCAGCAGCGCGGGCGCTTGATCTGGATTTTATCCCCCTGCTCAAGGAGCAGTACGATCTCGTGATTCCCTCCACATTTGTCGATGATCCCAAGATAGGATGTCTCTTGGAGGTCATACGATCAGGGGAGTTTAAGGAACGGATCAAGGGATTGGGAGGATACGATCCGGAAAAAAGCGGGAATCTATGGAAGGTGATAGGATAGTTCAGGCTTTATAGCAGCGTATTGCAATGGTATGCCGTTCAGCGGCAGCCTATGTATGATGTTCACGCCACAGGGAGCAATGGAGAATACGAGCGGACGCACTATTTACCATAGGGCACATGTCGTGGGGAATACGGGCAATGGTATTTCTTCTCCCGTGGGCCTGGCGGGGTATGCCTTAAGCCTTCAAAAAGATCCATTACTCCGGTTCCCAACTACTCCAATCGCGTGAGTTTTGACGGGCATTCTTTGGAGCTGGTCATGTTCAAGATGAGGCTTAAATCTCGCCAATGGCTCGAAGATCTTGATGGAAACATCATCATGGGCGAGGGCAGGCAGAGGATCTTCGAGTTAATCGAGGAAACCGGTTCGATAAACCAGACGGCAAAGCTTATGCGCATGTCCTACCGAGGGGTGTGGGGAAAGATAAAGGCCACTGAGGAGCATCTTAACAAGAAGATAGTGCTTGCGGAGAGGAGGCACGGTTCGCGCTTGACCAAGGAGGGAAAGGAATTGCTGGGGAGCTATAGGCAGCTCAAGGTGGACTGCCGAAAGGCCGACGAGGAGATATTTAATAGGATATTTGCTGATGGATAAGGGGGTTACCAAGTGAAAGCGGTAGGCATCATCGGGTATAAGAAAAGCGGGAAAACTACGCTGATCGTAAGGCTGTCTCAGGAGCTATCGGCGATTGGGTACAGGGTTGGGATTCTGAAACATGTATCGAGCAGCATTGACCTTCCTGACAATGACACATCGAAATTCAGGGCGCATGCTCCCTTTGTTGCCGCCATTTCCTCCAGGGAATCGGAGATACTCGTGCAAGGAAGGAAGCGGATTGAGGATATCCTGCCGTATTGTAATACCGATATCGTTTTGGTGGAAGGCTTTAAAAAGGAGAAGACCTTTCCGAAGATTGTCTGTATACGGGACCAGGATGAGGAGAAGGAGTTGTTCGACGGATTGCAGCTGTTCACTGCCAGCCTTAAGCCGTCTCTTTCCGAGTATCATATACTAAATGATGATCATGTAAAAAAGATGGCTGCTATCGCAGCGGAACGATCGTTCAAGTTGCCGAATCTAAACTGCGGCCACTGCGGTTATGAAAGCTGCTATGAGCTGGCCATGGAGATTGTGAAAGGAAACAAATCAACTGAAAACTGTGTTTCTCTGAATCCACCAATCTCTATTTCCGTGGATGGAGCTGAGTTTCCGCTGAACCCCTTTATGTCCAACCTGTTCAAGAACAGCTTCTTGGCGATGCTGTCTTCCCTGAAGGGATTTAAAAAGGGGCGAATTCGGATTGAGATACCCTATGAGTGACCGGGAAATGGTGTTGATTGATAGATATAACAGGAGGATCAATTACCTAAGGATATCGCTTACGGACAGGTGCAACCTGCGCTGTATCTACTGTATGCCGCCTGAAGGCGAGAGGAAGCTGAGACACAAGGACATCCTCCGGTACGAGGAGTTGCTACGGATTGCGAGGATTGCGATAAAGATGGGCATAAACAAGATCAGGCTCACCGGAGGAGAGCCACTCGTCAGGAAAGGGGTTGGTGAATTTATACCCATGCTCGCGTCCCTTGATGGACTGGATGACGTTTCGTTAACCACGAACGGCGTCCTCTTGAGGGATAACTTGGCAATGCTCAAGTCCGCAGGCATTACCAGGATCAACGTGAGCCTCGATAGCCTCAAGGGCCTGAACTTCAAGTATATCACCCGGTTTGATTACTTCAACAAGGTATGGGAGGGCATAGAGAAGGCACGGGATATGGGCTTCTCGCCCATTAAGCTCAATATCGTTATCATGAGGGGCATAAATGATAACGAGGTCTTGGATTTTGGACGCCTCGCCATTGAGCAGCCCTTTCATGTCAGGTTCATCGAATGTATGCCAATAGGCCTTCAGTCGAATGCCTCGGCCTTCATTTCCAACGCTGAGGTAGAAAAGCTCCTTGTAGACCGATTTGGGCCCCTGGCAGCAGTCTCGCCGGGAAAGAACGACGGTCCTGCAACGAGGTTTCGATTTGAGGGTGGCAGAGGGGAGATCGGCTTTATCAGTGCGATCAGTCACTCCTTTTGTCACACCTGCAACAGACTCAGGTTAACGGCCGATGGAAAGCTTCTGCCCTGCCTTCTCTCGGACGGGGAGGTTGACCTCAAAGGGCCGTTACGGAGAGGGTGCCTGGATGAGGACTTGATTGAGGTATTTCTGGAGGCGGTTAACGCAAAACCACAGCACCATCTGCTACAAGGCGAGAATCAGCACAGGGTGCACAGAAAGATGTGTGCGGTTGGGGGGTAAGTGAAGATTGCGGGACACGAGTTACCCGTCCAAGATAGACAACTCGTAACCCGCATCATGGCATGTAGTTTGTATCTGAACGAAAAGTCATGTTCATGAAAAATAAGAATATCTAACTAGCTACATCTGCTCCAGCAGCACCGCGGCCTCCTTCTCCGCTATGGATAACCGGTGCGCCGCATCTCGCTTCTTGAGCACGCTCATCTGATCGGCGTCGACGTACTCAAGGGCCTGCACCTCACAGAATCGCACGCACTGGGGTTCTCCATCGCAGAGATCGCACTTGATCACCTGACTGTCCACCACATCAAAGCTCATTGCTCCGAAGGGGCAGGCAGACACACATGCGCGGCATCCGATGCATATGTCGTAGTCAACCTTCACGTAATCCAGGGCTTCATCACGGGTGATAGCCTTGACCGGACAGACATTCATGCACGGCGCATCCTGACATTGCTGGCAGGTCATGGGGATATAGAGGCCTTCCGCCTCCCATTTCACCACCTTGATCCGGCTGCGGGATGGATTTGAAACGCCTTGGTGAACGACGGAACACACAAGTTCACACAATCGGCAGCCGGTGCACTTTTCGT
>QMLW01000328.1 GCA_003646935.1 Deltaproteobacteria bacterium | reverse complement strand
CTACCGAAAGTATGCCTGTTATGCCGAGCTGGGCATAACAGGCACACCTATGCTACATTAAGAATTTCCAAAGGTGATAACATTCAGGATATATCAAACCAACTAGGGCACCACTCCGTTAAGCTCACCCTTGATGTCTACTCCCACTGGATGCCTGGAAAGCGGAAGGATGAGGTAGACGCCTTAGACGATGGGGAATATACCCTTGAATCAGAGAAGGCAGAGAATGAGGACTAATATATTTTTTTGCGCCAAACCGCACCCTATACGCACCCTACCCTATTTTGGGGCAGAAAAAAAGGGCTTCCGAAAACCCGGAAACCCTTATCTGTTCTATGGTAGCGGGGTCAGGATTTGAACCTGAGACCTTCGGGTTATGAGCCCGACGAGCTACCAGACTGCTCCACCCCGCGACAGATTGTTTAATTATAATAGCAATAGATAGTTAGTCAAACAAAAAATGTCACAATCCTCTGAGACAGCATTACATAGGTTACCTAGGGCTCTCGCCATTGCACCCTTGCCGGCTCATGGCCTGGGGTGGTACTTCTCATGCACCTCTTTCAAACGCTCCCTTGCCACATGAGTATATATCTGCGTGGTGGAGATATCGGCATGACCGAGCATGACCTGCACCGACCTCAGATCCGCTCCCCCTTCAAGCAGATGGGTCGCAAATGAGTGCCGCAAGGTGTGAGGCGTCACCCTTTTTGTTATTCCGGCCTTTCGGGCGTAGTTCCTGAGGATCTTCCATAATCCCTGCCTCGTCAATCTCCCTCCACGGCTGTTGAGAAAAAGGTATGGGGAGTTTCCCTTTTTTAGCAAAGAAGCCCTGGCCTCGGCGATATAGTGTTTCAGGGCATCTATGGCCTTGGTTCCCATGGGGACGATCCGCTCCTTTGATCCCTTCCCAATCGTCCGTATATAGCCCGCCTCCAGGTTGATATTGGCCGTCCTGAGGCCTATTAGCTCACTTGCCCTCAGCCCCGTTGCGTAGAGGAGCTCCAGTATGGCCTTATCGCGCTTCCCCATGGCGGTGGTATGGTCCGGTTTCGTGAGCAGAACCTCCACCTCATCCCTGTTGAGCACGTGGGGGAGATGTTGGTAAAGCTTCGGAATGCCCAGTAATCTGGCCGGATTGGTGGGGATCTTTCCCTCGGATACCATGAACCGGTAAAACATGCGAATAGAGACCAGACATCTGGCAAGGGATTGGGAAGATAGGTGAGCCCTCTTCTCCGCGATAAAGGAGACCAGATCCTCCTGCTTCACGTTCGTCGGCGACAGATGCCTTTTACCTAAAAATTCAAAAAAGCCGATGAGATCACGGTTGTAGGCCTCAATGGTATTCCTGGCCAAGCCCTTCTCGACCTTGAGCTGCCCCATGAATTGATCCAACAGATGATCTTCTGTATCGGCCTTTTCTTCTGACATGAGCAGACTTCTCTAAAATGAGTAAAAATCCTTGTTGGTGGTGATCAGCTCGGCACCATCCTTTTCGAGGATAACCATCTCCTCCAGACGCACGCCTCCCTTTCCCGGTATATAGATGCCGGGTTCAACCGTGAACACCATTCCCTCTCGCAAGGCCTTCGGCTTCAGGGGGCCCACGGCGGGGGTCTCATGGGGAGCGAGGCCGATTCCATGACCGAGGGAATGGCCGAAAAAGTCCCCATACCCGGCCTTTAGGATATGATCCCTGGCAATGGAATCCGCCTCGGTGGTTTCCATGCCCGGCTTCACTGACCTCAACGCAGAAATCTGTGCCTCTCGTACCGTGGCGTAGATCTCCTTAAAATCCTCCGACGGCTCCCCCAAAAAGACGGTCCGCGTCATATCAGAGCAGTAACCCTCGAGTTTTGCCCCCACATCGAGGATGATCGGCTCTCTCTCTTCCAAGGCCCTATTGGTTGGTATTGCGTGCGGAAGCGCGCTATTCGGTCCAGATGCCACAATAGGCGGGAAAGCGGCCTCATCGGCCCCCTGCTCTCTGATCAGAGTTTCAATCCTCCAGGCTACATCCCGTTCAATGTGTCCGGGTTCGAGTTCCCGGATTACCCTGTCAAGGACATTACCCATGAGCTTTGCCGATCTGCGTAAGGCCTCAACCTCACCCGGTTCCTTGACCACCCTCATCTCCTCAACCACCCCTGAGAGAGGCACGAGCTCTATTAACGGTGATTGCTGGGACAGTCTCTCTTTCACCTGCTGGTAAAGCTCCCATATCAGATAGCCGCCCTCGAAGCCCAAACGTTTTGCGCCCAATTCCTTGAGCGCCTTTGAAAGCGCCTCAACCAGGTCTCCCTTTTGTGTGATGACCTCGAATCCCACGACCTCTTTTTCCGCCTGGGTGGTGTAGCGCGAGTCAGTGATCAAGAGTGCCTCATCGAAGGTTATCAACAGCGAGCCTGATGACTCAGTCAGCTGTCCATCTGGGGCCTTGAACCCAGAGAGATATCGGCGATTTTCCGGCTGAACGATCCAGATGGCGTCTATACCGAAACCTTGAAATTTACCCCTCAGCCCATCTACGCGATCCTCGTACATACTCTTCTCTCTTCTTCAACCTTTGAATTATGGGATTTTTTAACAAAGAATATATCTTCCTCACCCTTTTATCAAGTGGGCCCCTGAAACAAGCATAAAAACCGCTGTTGGGCTAAGCAAACTCCTTTCTCAAATGTTGACCAAACCGTTGACCAAACCCCCCAAAATAAAAATGAGAGGATTAACTAGAAATCCGCTAACCCTCTCCTGTCCTGGTATGCCGAAGGCGGGACTCGAACCCGCACAGGCGTACACCCACTAAGTCCTGAACCTAGCGCGTCTACCAATTCCGCCACTTCGGCAAAAAGTTCCTTGCTATCTGTTAAGGAATTACTTAGCCTTATGGAGACTTTTTGTCAACAACTTATAAAATCGCTTTGCGATTTTATCGTGGGCTAAGCATCGAAAATAATGGAGCATCACATGAATGAGGAGCTCGACCATCTACTAGAGACGGCACGACAGGCTGCCCGATCGGCTGCGGAGCGGATAAGGGATATCTACCAGCAATACCTTTCTGGAGGGAGCATTGACATACGGGATAAGGGCGTTGACGACCCGGTAACCGCAGCGGATATGTCAGCGAATCAAATCATTACTCGCGCGGTAAAAGAGGCATTTCCCCACCACGCCATCCTCACGGAGGAGGAGCCTCATACATGGAGCGAAACAGGACATGAATGGGTCTGGATGATCGATCCCCTTGACGGCACCAGGGACTTTATCAAGGCAAATGGTGAGTTCGTGACCATGGTTGGAGCAACACATCACGCCGAGCCAACAATAGGCGTGGTCATCGAACCTGCCACGGGACTGGAACTATGCGCCGTAAAGTCCGGAGGG